>CAXUIV010000153.1:0-9089 GCA_964250875.1 uncultured bacterium | reverse complement strand
CTGGCACAATGCATCAGGAAACTGATTTGCTTCAGCAGATCGATAACTTCGGTTTGCTGGACTTGGATATTCGGCTTCAGCGCGTCAGAAATCATTAGGCTGCTTACTCTGCTTGTCCTGAACCTAGGATAACCGCGAAAAAGTCAAGTGCAATGAGCTATAGTGAAGTCTTCATGCTGTCTTAACACCGATGAAGCTGAGCCAACACCAGTACGACCTCATCCACCGCTTGCCTTAAAGCCGCAGCGGACTGGTCAGATTGATTCACGATAATGCTAAAAACCAGCGGTTGGTAGCCAGAAGGCTGAATATATCCAGACAGCGCCATGACTCCACTCATTGAGCCAGTTTTCGCCTGTACAATGCCTTGAGCCGCTGAATCACGAAAGCGGTTTTGGAGAGTGCCGCTAAGACCCGCCACTGATAAAGAGGCTCTATACACATTTGCCTCTGGTGACTGTGCCATTGCCGTCAAAGTTTGGACGATCGCTTCTGGACTCACCAAATTCTGGCGAGACAACCCCGAACCATCTACTAGGACATAACCAGTCGGGTCAATACCTAACTTAGTTAAAGTTGCCTTAACAACAGCCAAACCCATCTCAGCCGACCCCAAAGTCCGAACCTTGAACTCCGAACTCTGAACTCCGAACTCCGCACTCCGCACTCCCAGTATCCGCAGCAAAGCTTCTGCATACAGATTATTGCTATTTTGGTTTGTCTCTACTAACAGCTGAGACAATGGCGGTGACTCAACAGACGCTAACTCAGGCATTGCCAATGATCCGCTTCCGCCTTGTGTACCTGCGGCTGTATCAGTGCTAGATGCAGCTAGAATTCCCTCATCTGCTAGAGCCTGACGAAAGTGACGCAAAAAATAGTCAGTTGGATTGATAACTGCTAAGCCAACAGGTTCAGGTTGAGAACCAAGTCCCAGCTGCCCTTTTATGTGCAGAACAGGCCCTCCTAAGTCGCGACTCACCCCAATGAAAGCTGGTTCATCCGGCTTGACTGTCACCGCATCATTTTCAATCCTCCAACTCGCTGCTTCTGCCGGGTCAGCCCATATAACCTGTAGAGGTTTACCTACTGCTTGCGGTGAAAGTGTAAAGGTCACGGCATTTTGATTTAGGATCAGGCTGTTAATGGGTGCCCCATAATCTACTTGGACATCTTCCCATTCCCAACTGGGGTTAACGGTGTCTCCTTGAAAGTAATCATCTTGAGCAACGAGCTGTTTCACTCTATACCGCTGACGCCTCAGTTGTCGCGCCAATTGTCTCAACTGAGCGTTCGTTAGGCTAGGATCTCCCCTGCCAACAACTCTTACCTGCCCGTCTTTACGACCGTAAACAGACGTGCGAATCCGAAATTGAGGACCCAGCTGATGCAGTGCTGCTGCGGTTGTGAATAACTTCAAATTAGAGGCGGGAACGAAGTAGTTCTTGGCATCATGACTGTAAAGGATCTGAGCAGAAGACAAGGTTTGAATTAAAATCCCCCAGCGATACCGGCGAAATGAGGCGCGACCTGTGATCGCCTCAACGGCTGTCTCCAGCTGCGACGGACAGATTAACTCAGGTCCCAGCTTCCCCGATTGAGCCGCCTTGGTCGAGGTCAAACTGTGAGGAATGACACGAAAAGTATTTTTAGTAGCAGTAGCAGCCCCCCGCTCTGCGGTAATATGCAGACTCAGCAATAACGGGATCAAAATGTGCCTAACTATCATTTTCATCCGTTGCTTCGCTGCTATGCAGCTGTTGTGCTAAAGAATGACACTCAAACCTGTCCCTAGGCAGAAGTTAGTCAAGCTTTTGCTTAACTAGATTAAGCAACAGGGAGTAGCTTGCAGAACATGTATTAATAAACCAATTTCAAAAGGGTACATATGCAGAAGTCAAATGTCCAGCGACAAATTGAACGTACAGAACCCCACAGCATACATAGTCTGGGTACATTTTCGGTTGACGCTGCAAATGCCCTCTCCATCGTTGGTTTGGTATTTGGTGGCATCCTCACCTATCACCTAGTGTTCTCTCGACCGGCAGCACCGAGTGTCGAGAGTGCAGCTGCCGATGAAGCAATAACTCATGTCCAATCGGCATCTGACTTCGCACCGTAAGCTGAGCGGGTGCGCTACATCTCATGAACACACCCTAAACTTACTTTTAAACGTTCCTTTTACAGCTTTGTGCCACATTCAGGACAGAAATTGTTGCTAGCGATATTCTTAACGCCACAACTGCTGCAATAGATCAGCTCCGTAGCCTTTTCCAACTTACATTTTTCTGGCAAGCCAATCATTTGGGCGTTACTCTTTCCAGGAGCAACCATTGGGTAACAGTTTTCGTCTCTAGTGACATGGGCATCAACTAAAACTGGACCGTCATGAGCCAGCATAGCTGCGATCGCCTCTTTTAGTTCAGCACGATCTTTAACCACCATTCCCTTGATTCCATACGCCTTTGCCAGAAGCTCAATGTCCGGCATCAGTGCTTCCATATTCGAGGATGAGTAACGTTCTTCGTAGAACGCCTGCTGCCACTGGCGCACCATTCCTTGCCAGCCATTATTAATAATCACTGTCTTCACATTGATGCCGTACTGAGCCAGCGTTCCCAATTCTTGGAGATTCATCTGGAAACTGGAATCGCCGCTAATACACACAACTTGTTCATCTGGCAGAGCTATTTTTGCTCCCATAGCTGCGGGCAAGCCATATCCCATTGTGCCTAGACCCGCACTGGAAATCCAACGACGAGGACCATTTTTCAGGAATTGAGCCGACCACATCTGATGTTGACCGACATCTGTGGTGTAGTAAGCTGCGGGTGCTTGGCGAGCAAGTTCTACAATCACTTCCTGGGGTGACATACTGTCCGCATGGTGAGGAACCACCAAAGGATAGTCTTCCCGCCAATTGTTAATTCGATCTAGCCACTCTTGCGTTTGGTGTAGAGATGTGCCCTGACACTCCTCCATCGGCATCGTCTCTGCACAGCGACGCAGCAGATCAAGCAACACCTGTCGGACATCACCGACAATTGGCACTTCTGGCGCTCGGTTTTTCCCCACTTCAGCTGGGTCAATGTCAATATGAATCACTTGAGCGCGACTGGCAAACTCGTCCAGCTTGCCTGTCACGCGATCATCAAATCTCGCCCCAACCGCAATCAACAGATCGCACTCACTCACTGCAAAGTTCGCATAAGCCGTGCCGTGCATTCCCAGCATACCCAGCGACAGGGCATGATGTTCGTCAAACGCACCCTTGCCCATCAGCGTTGTCGTAACGGGAACATTGAACAACTCTGCTAATTGCTGAATCTCTAAGTGCGCCCCAGCTGCGATCGCGCCGCCACCGACATAAAGTAGAGGACGCCGACTTTGACGAATCAACTGCAATGCCTGACCGATCTGACGTGGGTTTCCCTTGACAGTGGGACGATACCCTGGCAACTTGACCATACCCGGTTCCACCGGCACATAGTCAAATTCCTCCACGCCTACATCCTTAGGGACATCGATCAAAACTGGCCCTGGACGCCCAGTGCTGGCGATGTAGAAAGCTTCCGCCACCGTCCGCGCCATGTTTTGAGGTTCTCGTACTACATAGGAGTGCTTGACAATCGGCAGCGTGATGCCGTATATGTCTGTCTCTTGAAACGCATCTGTACCAATAGCCCCACGAGCCACCTGCCCTGTGACAATCACCATGGGGATTGAGTCCATGTGAGCTGTCGCAATTCCCGTTACCAGGTTAGTTGCTCCAGGACCAGATGTCCCAAAGCAGACTCCCACTTTGCCCGTTGCACGAGCATAGCCGTCAGCAGCGTGAGCTGCACCTTGTTCGTGCCTCACTAGAATATGCTGTATCCCTCCAGCTGCTTCTGCTCGATACAGCTCATCGTAGATTGGTAAAATAGCACCGCCAGGGTAACCAAAAATATGCTGAACGCCGTGACGCATGAGACTGTCGATCAGGGCAAAACCGCCAGTCGCACGTTTTGCAACTTTAGGCAACGACAAAGGCATTTCTGGCTGTAACGACTGAAGAATTGTTTCTAAATGATATGGGGAAGTGTTTTGTGACTGGGGTCGCACTGGGAAACCTCGCAAATGGCTAACTTGTGTCAAGTAGTTTTTTGTATGCAGCAATGCATTTTAATTTAAAACTTTACTTTAAAGTTGGACATATCTTTTGGCATATGAATAGGAAATCTTATTCCTTAACATTAGCTTACATCTTGTAAATCTCGGCGCGTGTTGTTCCAAGCCCAAACTCCTACGAGACAGACGACGACACTCATACCAAACAGCACACTCCGTAAGCCTATGGCATCAGTAAGCGGTCCAGTGATTGCTAACGGCAGACTAAGGGCAATGTTGATCACGTTGTTTTGAAACCCAAAGACTTTACCCCGCATTGACTCTGGTGTCTGTTGCTGAATGAGAGTCTGCATCGGCACGCCAATTAAAGAGGCTCCTAAGCCTAATAGAATACTTAACGCTAAACCTAGCCAGAGAGTTTTAGCAAAAACAAATACGCCCAATACAAAACCCATACTTAGGAAGCCAATCAAAGGCAGGGGTTTTTGGTGTAGATGCTCGCCCCAGCGACCACCTAAAGTTGCCGCACCCATTACCATCCCAATCCCAGAAGCAGCTAGCAGAAAACCAAATTGAGTTGGTTTCAAGCCGATCTTGTCGGCTAGCTCGATTGCCAGCACAGTCAAAGCCGCAAACACTGAGTACAAAACCGTCAGCTGGAGCATGGCGTTACTGACTAACCGATTTTGCCTCAAGTAACTTAACCCAACTTTAAAATCGCGCCAAGGACTAATAGCTACCAACGAATCGGCAGATAGGGTCTCTTTGAGCGGTATCAATTGAATGACACCAGCAGCCAATAGGTAGAGTCCACCGACAACAGTAGCTTGACCATAGTCCCCTATCCAACCTCTAGCTAGACTGAGCAGTGGCTCTCCCACCGCAAAGCCAACAATCAAAGCGCTGAGCATGGTCGTAGTGAAAAGTGCATTTGCCGACATCAAATTCTGACGCTTAACCAAAAGCGGGATGGCAGCCTGCTCTGCTGGAGCAAAAAATTGCGTCACGGTTGAGATCGAAAACGTGATTACCAATAAGAGGAGAAACTGTTTGGGCAACCAGGGAAGAATCGCTGTCAGCAATCCGCGAATCAGATTTGAGGCAGTTAGAATCTGCTTCTTAGCAAAGCGGTCAACAAATATACCAGCGGCAGAGCCAAAGAAGATAGCTGGTAGCGTGAAGGCAATCATCACAAGAGAACGTGTGGAATTTCTAAACGCATGGGGGGAATGATAGTCGTTAGTTTCTATCAGGGCTATCAGCAAAATGAAGAAGATCTTATCAGCCACTTGAGACAGGATCTGTCCGCTCCACAGCGTTAAAAAGGGTCGGTTTTTTAGCAAGGCGCGGAATCCACTGTCAGAAGCGGGAGGTTCAGTTGGCAACATAGGAAGCAGGATGAAGTGTAAAGTCTAAAGGGTTCTTGGCCTCACCCTATATCTAGCAGTTGGTTCGCTCTAACAGCATAGTCAAAAAACGAGCCGCAGTCAGCCGCAGTTGCGACTCCTGGTCTAGCTGGGAGTGCCACCCTAAGACCAATTGCGGCGATCGCCACAGTTCCAAATGTTCTACTGGCGGATCTGCGTAAAAACTCTCCTGCCCACCTCCCAATAGCGATGAAGTCCAGTGAGTGAAGTAATCGTGACTGAGGCGGTAGATCGGGAAGTTGCCAAAAAGCGGCACTCCCCAGCCGTCTATCGCAACGAATGTTTTCACCTCTCCTCCCAACATTTGCCATCCCCAAGCAGCTCCAATCGCTCCAACCACACCAGCACTGAAGCTGATGAACACAATGGATTCCGCTGGATTGAGGCGATCGCGTAAAAACTGCAAAATGTGGGGTGGTGATGGATAGTCATCTGGAAAAATGAGCAGATCGTCCAAATAACTGAAGTTTGAGCTATTGGAGGGTGGCCCAAGGCGCAGGCACTCGCTCCGAAGACGCTCCACAAAACACTGAGTCAGGGCTGGATCGTGAATTCCCGGACAAATAATGACTCTGGTCATCTTTAGCTAATTTTCAGCTAATTTTGTTATCCCCATAGGGGGAATGTTACCGTATGTGTATCGCGATGATGAATTACGCATATCAACCGTGTAAAGACGTTGCATACAATGTCTCTACACGGTAGGATGCTTGCTCAAAGCTTTGATTAACAGGTTTCATCTATATTAGGCGAGGAACGTAAAGTGGTTGCCACTCCCGAAAAACAGCAACAAATATCTAGTGATTTCAGCAAGGACAGAGTCGCCGTCTTGCTCATGGGCTATGGCGAGGTTGAAAGTTACGCAGATTTCGCCAACTACAACGAGCAGGCTTTAAATCTACTTACAGCCAAGTTTGCACCAGTGCCAACCTGGATTTATCCACCCTTAGCCAAGATCTTGGCGCTATTTGACAGACATGAGTGGGGGCACCAACACAACCAGTTTGTCTCGCCTCACAACGCCATCTTTGAACAGCAGCGTGCTGGCATTGAACAGCATCTGCAATCACAGTGGGGCGATCGCGTTAGAGTCTTCAAAGCTTTCAACTTCTGCGCCCCCTTCTTGCCCGAACAAGTTCTGGCAGAAGTCAAAAGTCAAGGCTTTGACAAGCTGCTGATTTACCCCCTTCTCGTTGTCGATTCCATCTTCACGAGCGGCATTGCCGTAGAGCAGGTGAATAAAGCCTTGGCCCAACTAGCCGACCACTCGGAGCATTGGGTTAAAGGATTGCGCTACATCCCCTCTTTCTACAACGAACCAGCTTACATCAATTTGATGGCCAGTCTTGTGAAGGAAAAAGTCGCCGCTGATTTAGCATCAGCGTACCTACCCTCACAAATCGGCATTGTGCTAATGAATCACGGCTGTCCCCACAAGGCGAAGGGATTTACGTCTGGGATTGTAGAGAGTCAGGCACTGTACGATCAAGTCCGCGACCAGCTCATGCACCAGTTTCCTCTCATCTCCGTCGGCTGGCTTAACCATGACACACCCTTGATCGAATGGACTCAGCCGAACGCCGAGCAAGCAGCTCAGAATCTGATTGATTTGGGTGCAAAAGCCATTGTTTTTATGCCGATTGGCTTTGCCACAGAAAACCACGAGACTCTGCTGGACGTAGACCACATCATCCACGCTCTACACCACAAGCATTCAGACGTAGCCTACGTACAGATGCCCTGCGTCAACGACCACCCCGAATTTCTAGAGATGGCAGCCCAGTGGGCTAATCCCCAAATTGCCGCCCTGTTGTCACAAGCAGTCGTTGTTAACCCTCAGATGGCTTTGCATAGTCATCAGCATCACCATCATCATTGACATTCTGTGTTGTTGGTTGTTAGTTATTTGTACAAACAACCAACAACTGACTGCCAACAACTAACTACCAATTCGCAGCTTACGGGTACTTTCGACTAAGCTTTGCGCAAATTGATCGAAACGCTGGGAGAGTTTTTCATCCTGAATTTTACCGTCAGGGCTAAAGGCTTTCCAGGCTTGACCAACAGCAATTTGTTCTGGTATCACCCAAGAGTGGACCCAGCGCATGATCAGCCGCAGCTCATTCAGGGCGTTACTGTTGGGCTGACCTCCCAAGACACTGATGAGTCCAGCTACCTTGCCGTCAAGTTGTTCAAACGACATCAAATCCAAGGCATTTTTTAAGACGCCGCTAACGCCACCGTGATACTCCGGTGTTGCCAGGATTAGACCATCTGCCTGCTTGACTGCGTTACGCAACCGCTCAACGTCTGGATAATCTGGGTAATTGTCTCCTCCATTGCAGAACGGTAGCTGCATCGTCCGCAAGTCTAAGATTTCGACCTCTGCGCCTAGTACTTCTGTCCGCTGGGCTGCAACACTGAGAGCCAATTGGCTATGAGAGTCAGGCCGTAAACTTCCGCCAATTCCAACAATCTTTATCATACAATCTACCCGTTGAGAGGTCTAGTTAAGGAGCTTGTTTAAACAATTGCTGAATAGAGACGATGAATAAGTCCGCTACGCAGTAAACGAGTCAAATGTATGCGAAATCATTACGACTACGACTAAGATAACAAGCGAATTCGTGTTCTGTCAAATTAAACCCTCATTCAACGCAGGGAAACTGCCAAGAGAGCGAGGGCTAACCTTATGGTTGTGATCGGAAGGTTACACTAGATCTTAGAAAGCTTTTTAACTCCTAGCTTATGCTCAACTCAGACGTCAATAAACAAGCTACTAGATCAAGCCAGCAGGCAAAGGGTAGTTGAATATGAGAGCTTCATCAAAAAAGGCATTGATGCGACGACCAACAGCCGGACTGAACGTAGCTGGTACGCTCGCAGCAGGTTTGATCGCTTTACAATCTCTGCTGGTAGGTACTCCAGCACTAGCCGCAAAGGGCGATCGCAATGCCCTGACTTATGGCGAATTATTACAAAAAATAGACGCGGATCAAGTTGCTGCTGTTGAGCTTGATGAGAGCCAGCAACTGGCAATGGTGTACCTAAAGGATCAAAAGTCAACTGACCCACCGCAAGAGGTAACGTTGCTGGAGACGAATCCAGAGCTAATCAGAGAACTTCGTGACAAAAAGGTCAAGTTTGAGGAGGTACGAGCTTCTTCAGGCAGTCAGGCGGCTTTGGGGCTTCTAATCAACTTGCTGTGGATTTTGCCCTTGATTGGTCTGTTCCTCATTCTGATTCGTCGTTCTAGCAATGCTTCCAGCCAAGCCTTAAACTTTGGTAAATCCCGTGCCCGCTTTCAAATGGAAGCAAAAACTGGCATTACATTCAATGACGTTGCTGGGATTGAAGAGGCCAAAGAAGAACTCCAAGAAGTTGTTACCTTTCTCAAACAACCAGAACGTTTTACTGCCATTGGGGCTCGCATCCCTAAGGGCGTACTGTTAGTTGGCCCTCCCGGCACTGGTAAGACCCTTCTAGCTAAAGCGATTGCTGGTGAAGCTGCCGTACCCTTCTTCAGTATCTCCGGATCAGAATTTGTCGAGA
>CAXUIV010000152.1:0-9130 GCA_964250875.1 uncultured bacterium | reverse complement strand
CGATATCAATCTCTTGGGAGGTTTTCCAGTACCAGACAATCAGCTCGCCAAAATGCTGAGAATTCTTCAAACACACAAACCTAAAGTAATCGGCCTCGATATTTTTAAAGATCCAACCAGTAATCCGCATCGTGCTGAACTCGATCGAGCTTTTAGAGAAATCCCAGACATTATTGGAACAGAAGTCGCTTTAAACCCAGAAGAAACATTGAATGTTAAACCACCGCCAGAATTACCACTCGATCGGCTGGGCTTTGCTGATGTAGTAGTTGATTTTGATGGCAAGCTGCGGCGTAGCCTTCTTGCTGGTAGAACTTTTAAAGAAGAGCTTAAATATTCCCTATCCTTGCGCCTGGCGCAAGTTTACTTACGCTCCAAAGGAATCGGTTTTCACCACGGCACTCGCTCTTACGACCCCATTTCATTTGGCTCAGTTGAGCTACCCCGTTTTCTGCCAAATTCAGGAGGATATGTGCGAGCAGATGCACGCGGCAATCAAGTATTGCTGAACTTCCGGAGTAACAGACAGCCGTTTCGTACCGTAAGTCTGAGAGATGTTCTTACAGAGAGAGTCGATCCGAGTTGGGTGCGCGATCGCATTGTTCTAGTGGGAATGACTGCCTCTAGTGTTAAAGATAAATATATTACTTCAGCTGTAAAACGTACACTATATACCTCTATCTTCCAACACAAAGCGTCTTCCAACGAATATCAATGGCTCTATGGAGTGGAAATTCACGCTCATACGACCAGCCAAATCATTAGTAAAGTTCTGGATGAAAGACCTCTCATCAGCGTCTGGCCAACTCATTGGGAGTACCTGTGGATTTTAGTATGGGGTTCATTAGGCATTGCACTGGGTTTATTTCTTCAGTCCCCCTGGAAAACTCTTTTGAGCATTGGGGTTACTAGCATCTGCCTAGTCGGAATTTGTTACCTTTTCCTCGTTCTAGGCTGGTGGATTCCAGTGGTGCCGACATTGTTAGCTTTAGCTGGTGCAGGACTGACAACATCGTTTTTCGACCGAGATTTAAGGTTTCTGCTAGAGCAGCGGAGTTTAACTCTCCAACGTTCCTTTGAGGCAATTCACAACGGACCTTTGCAGAATCTGGCTGCTATCTTGAGAAGCATTGATGAGGAAGATTTATCGCCCGAGCGAGTGCGATCGCAACTTCAAGAACTCAATCAAGAGTTACGCTGTGTCTACGATTCTCTTAAACAAGAAATGCTGTCTCAAGATGACAGCCTCTATCTAGAGGGTGATGCGGTTCTAAACTTGCAGACTCCGATTGCCGAGCTGCTTCATGAGGTCGCTGATGTTACCCTGAGAAGAAGTTTTCAAGGTCTCATGACAATTAAAACTTACATTCCTCCCAATTTTGAGCCACTGGAAGAATGCTACTTAAGTTCAGTACAAAAGCGAGGATTGTGCTTATTTTTGCAAGAAGCTCTGTGTAATGTAGGTAAACATGCGATTGGAGCAACCCGTCTTGAGATTGTCTGCATGCAAAAGCACGGTTGGTACAGTATACAAGTTGTTGACAACGGAGTTGGAAACAACTTGTCATATAAACACATAAGCCGTGGACAAGGAACGAATCAAGCTCAGGAATTAGCCCGAAAACTGAGGGGAAAGTTTAGGCGACTGCCTAACAATCCCAAAGGAGTTATCTGTGAGTTGACGTGGCCAATAGCAAAGAAGTGGTGGCGTTGGTAGACTTGACTTCTCTTGTCCCTTGCATAGTCCTGTTGGTCATGCCAGGAACTTACCTTTCCAACTTCGGAAAGTAAACTGGGCAAAAGATTGAGAAGATAATCTCATATCAGGCCATATACAACATGACGTTGAGGTTATTACTGCTATGTCTACACCTCCAGATAACAATTCTGATTCGAAAGATCCCCCACCCAGTACTGATGGAAATTCAGGCGGTTCCAGGGGTGGCGATCTGAGGACAGAATTACCAGACAGCGCCTTAACTCCACCCGAACCGGAAGCAGCAAGCTCGGATGAACAAGAAGTAATAAGCTCTATAGATGCCGTGCAGTAGACCTGCCCAAAAATTATGTAGAGACGTTGCATGCAACGTCTCTATCAAGAATTTTGGTTAACGAAGCGGAATTTTTTGGCGATGCAGCGGGTTTCACCCTGATGTGACACCCCATTGTAAGGGCGACCCGATGGGTCGCCCACGCCGAATGCGCATTAGGCGTTAACTGCATCAGCCACATAGCCTTGCGCTTTGAGTATGCGTCCAGCCTGCCACTTCCACAGGTAAAAGCTCTGCTTGGCATCAGAGGCAAGTTGAGCCTGTTGGGTAAGATTTAAAGCCTCTTTGTAGTCCTGACGGCATTCATAAATGTGACCCAACCGACCTAGGGCAACGGCTTCTGCTTCTTGATCCTGAATACGCTGAGATATCTCAATTGCTTTGTTGAGTAGCTCTACAGACTTTGGTGGCGATTTGGATGGGCATTGAATAACAGCTTCTTCCGTACCATTGGTGTTTGCTAGTACGAGTTGGTTCAAACCGGCTAGTTTGATCGCAGCGTAGGCTTTATCGTGCGAATCGGGTAGGCTTTCTAAAACGACCAGAGCCTGCTGTAGCGTGTCATCTACTGGTGAGGCTTGACGATCGCGATGCTCCCGAATCAGACCGAGTAGCGATCGCAATTCACTCGGTCTATCTTTTTGGGCACGGGCAAGCTTGAGGCTATCCTCAAAGTATTGCGCAGATTTATTACCATTACCAACAGCGTCTTGCTGAAATTTTTGAGCAGTTTGATCGCCTGCAAGAGTAGCAAGTTGGGCACGACGATTGTCGCGCTTGGCAAGACTGACGTAAGTATTAGCTAACCCATTGAGGGTGGAAGCAATGTAAACTCTATTTTCAATTCTTCTGGCGATTTCTAAGCTTTCCTTTAAATATTGAATGGCGTGATCGTATTCACCTTGAAGACGGTAAGCATTACCCAGACTACCCAAGGCTGCTACTTCTCCTAAGGAATCTTGCTGACGGCGGGCAGTCTCTAAAGCACTATCTTTGTTACAGCCTGATATACCTTGACCACACAAAATGGCGATCGCCCGTCTTTGCTGTCCCAAACCACTGTATAGCTGAGCCTGTTCGGTCAGCATGCGTTCTACCTGCTGGGTATCCTTGATCTGGCGGTAGTAGGCGATGACTGGTTCCATCTGGGCGATCGCCTGGTCAATGCGACCAACCTGTTGATACGCCCTCGCCAAATATTTCAGCACGCTCACTCGGTCTTTACGGTCGTAGCGCTGGTCAACATTCGTCGGTGCCGCTGCCACCCGCCGACTTGAGGGAAGTCCTAACCACAAACTCACTGCAAGGCTGATGAGTAATAGAACCCAAAAACAATAGACACGAAATCGGCGGCGTTGACTTGACATAGGGAAGCAATCATGTTGACAATCAACTGCTGCGAATTTCGTCTAACTTGGCACGCACCACCTGAATATCTTGCCACATTAACCACTTCGGACTGCCTTGCTCGCGAGATGGATTCCTCAACAGGTAGGCTGGGTGAAGAATCGGCATACACAGCCGCCCTTCCCACTCGATCCAAGTCCCGCGGATTTTAGTGATAGCTCGCTTGTCGCCAGTCAACCCCTTCACTGCCGTCGCGCCGGTTAGAAGAATAATCTTCGGGTCAACCAGGCGAATTTGCTCCAACAGGTATGGAAGACATGCTTTCATTTCTTCAGTGGTGGGAACACGATTTGCTGGGGGTCTGCATTTCACGATGTTACCCATATATACATCATGTTCGCTGTCGAGCTTGACCGACGCCAAAATTTTCTCCAGCAGTTGTCCAGATTTGCCCACAAACGGCAGTCCAGTTTCGTCCTCACTTTGACCCGGCCCTTCTCCTACAATCATAATTGGAGCTTTAGAACTACCGCGTCCGACGACAGCATGAGTCCGAGTATCTCCCAATGCACAGCGATGACAGCGATTGCAATGCTCTGCCACCTGAGTCACGTCTGAGTATGTGCCAGGAGGAATGGGAATTTTTACGTCTGTGGGAATCTGCTCTGGTTGAAATCCAGATGGTGGCGGTGCTTCAACAACAGCTGAGAGGTCAAAAAGGCTAGGTTGGTCTTCGCTAGTCATGGAGCTAGATAAGAGTGGCTAATAACAAAATCAAACCCAGTAAAGTGCTTGATTCTGCAAAGGTAGACTTTTCCAATTCTAGAGGGAATCGTTGAGGTAAAGGTGCGGAGTTCGGAGTTCGGAGTTCGGGGTTTGGAGTTTTAAATGTTTTTTGGCTGATTCTCTCTATTTATATATGTCTTAAGGGTGAGAAGAAAATCTAGCAAATATCAGCAAATATTAGCAACTGTTGCTTTTTGCTTACAATTAGATCATGAAAGTAGGCATTGGTAGAGCAGCCACAGAGCTGGGAGTATCCCGCGATACTCTGCGCCGCTGGGAAGCGGCAGGGAAGATTACGGTTGAGCGCACGCCAAAAGGACACCGCCGCTACGATTTGGCACAGCTGCGCTCTCTAGCGCCGATGCAGGCACAGTCGGAGCGCATTACCCTAGCCTATGCCAGAGTTTCTGAGCAGGACACAAAGCAAGACCTTAAACGTCAAGTCACGATGCTAGAGTCCTTCTGCACCTGTCAGGGCTGGAGTTTTGAACTGGTGACAGACACAGGCTCTGGGCTAAATTACCACAAACGCGGCCTCCGGGAGTTAATTCACCGTCTCTGTAGCGGTGAGGTTGGGCGACTGGTGATAACTCACAGAGATCGATTGATGCGGTTTGGAGTAGATTTGGTTCTCGCCTTGTGCGAACATTTCGCTACGGAAGTGGTAATCATCAACGCTACTGCTTCATCTAGCTTTGAGGAAGAGCTAGCAGAGGACGTGATGGAAATAGTCAGTCTGTTTTCAGCACGACTGTATGGCAGTCGCAACGAAAAGAACAAACGCATCATCGATCAGCTGCGGGAGATCGCTGAAGAACTGAAGCAGCAGAAGAGCAATGGTAGAGGGTAGCAGAGGGAAGTTCGGAGTTCGGAGTTTGGAGTTCGGAACGTGTAGAGACGTTGCATGCAACGTCTCCACATTGCGCAGATTTGCTGAGATTTCTAGCTAAATGTGTAAGTTATCTCAGTTGGTAGAGGGTACGAGGCGGTGGGAATTGATACCTTGTAATTGTCAACGAAAGAAATTTAAGGAATCTTTCCAATGAATATTATTGCTTGGATAGTTTTGGGTTTGATTGCAGGCGCGATCGCTAAAGCCGTCGATCCTCAGGCTCGTGGTGGTGGTATTGTCTCGACAATCTTATTGGGAATCATTGGTGCTTTCGTCGGTGGTAGCTTGGGCATGTGGTTTAGTACGGGGCATTTGGGTCTGGCGGCTACTTCTCTCAGCATTCCTGGAGTTGCTGTAGCTGTACTCGGTGCAATTGTTGCTGTCTTCATTTGGAACTTGATCTCCAGTCGTACTGCCATATAAATGATTGACCTTTGCCGGTAGGGCGACCCATCGGGTTGCCCCTACGAGGAAATTTGCAACTAACAGGCAGCGAATTGGACTAGCACAAATTTCTGCGAACTGACACCACAAATCCTCTGAAGTGATCTAGCAAGGATATTGGTTAAGTCTCAGTGGATCTGCACTGGCAGGTCGGATATGGGCGGTGATAGGTTGACTGCATAGTTCAACCAGGCTATTGCCTAATGATTTGACCAATGGAGGCAGGTGTCAGATGGCTGATGGCAAAGAAGATCGGGGGCGCAAATTTATTACCACTGAACCGCTAGGGGTAAGTGGAGAAGAGAGTGAGACGGTTTGGGATGCTGTACGCAGTGCTTTTGCAGATAGAAGCTGTATTGGTTACTGGCGCTATCCCATTTTCTCTAAGGTAGGGGAAAGCTGTAAAGAGCCTGATATTTTGATTGCCGACCGAGAACTTGGTCTCGTCGTGATTGAGGTCAAGCCACTGACAGTTGACCAGACGGTTGAGGGTGACAGTCATTATCAGCAAGCTGAGCAGCAGTTGCGAATGTTGCTAGCGCATAGCGATCGCGAGCCTGCCATTTGGCGCAAAGTGACTGGGCGATCGCTGATTGCCTTGCCTCTGATTGCAGCAGAGCAGTGGGAACAAAGATTTGGTCAAGTACCCAACTCCTCTTTATTCCAAGACCAACTTGGCAAAGTGAGCCTTGTTGAACGCATCCAACAGTCAAATCCCGTCGTTTCAGGGGAAGACCTGAACGATGAGCAATGGCAGTCATTGCTGGCGGTACTGGGCGGGGCACCAGTTATCCGCAAGCCTCCTCGTAATAGGTTCAATGCTGATGGCAAAACCCGTTCCAGCATCATGTCAGCTTGCGCTGAACGGCTATACGAACTAGATTTACAGCAAGAACATATTGGTAAAGAAATTCCTCCCGGCGTGCAGCGGATTCGGGGGATTGCCGGGTCTGGCAAAACGATCCTGCTATGTCAGAAAGCGGCCCACATGCATCTCAAGCACCCAGATTGGGATATTGCTTTGGTGTTTTTCAGCCGTACACTCCACGACCAGATTTGCACTTTGGTAGACAAGTGGCTGCGTCGGTTCAGCGGTGGTGACGTGCAGTATGACCCCAAGACGAACCTAAAGTTGCGATTGCTGCATGCTTGGGGAAGTGTAGATAAGCCAGGATTGTACAGCACGATTTGCGATTTTCACGGCGTCAGGCGCAAGAATGTTAGAGACACAGCGGAAAAGCAGCCCTGCCGGGGATTGGCAGAAGTGTGTAAACGGTTATCAGAACAGATCGTCATCAAACCGCTCTTTGACGCGATTCTGATTGATGAAGGCCAAGACTTAGTCACCGAGGACGATCTGAAGTACCAGGATAAACAAGCTATCTATTGGCTTGCCTATCAAACCTTACGACAGGCTGATGCTGAGAGTCCACAGCGGCGATTGATTTGGGCCTATGATGAGGCCCAAAGCTTAGACACGCTAAAGATTCCCACAGCCAAGGAACTGTTTGGCGAGGAGTTAAGCAGTTTATTGACAAATGGGAGACAGTATGCCGGCGGCATTAATAAAGCTGAGATCATGCGCCGCTGCTATCGTACTCCTGGTCCAATTCTCACAGCAGCTCATGCGATTGGCATGGGATTACTGCGTCCAGAAGGAATGCTGACGGGAATCCAGAAAAAAGAACACTGGGACGCCATCGGTTATGAAGTCACAGGAGACTTTAGGCGCGTTGGTCAAGCGATCGCTCTGCGAAGACCGCCAGAAAACTCACCGAATCCCGTTCCCGAACTATGGGGTGAGCCTTTACTGGAGTTTGAAACTTATAGTTCTCGCCAAGAAGAAATGACAGCGCTGGCCGATAAGATTTGGCATAACCTCGGTCATGATGGACTCAACCCCAGCCGCGACATTTTGGTGGTCGTTTTAGGCTCCACTTACGAAGCAATAGAGTTAGAAAACCAGGTAGCTGGTTTCTTGATGGAGCAGGGAATTGACATCTATATTCCTACATCCTTGGTGATTAATGAACTGAAGCCCCAATGGCCAGACCACGACCCAGAACGTTTTTGGCACGAGGGCGGAGTCACAGTATCTCGCGTCACCCGTGCCAAAGGCAACGAAGCTGACATGGTTTATGTGGTTGGACTAGATAATGTTGCTAGGAATGAGAGCGATGTAAATCTCCGTAATCAGCTGTTCGTGGCTTTAACGAGGGCGCGGGGTTGGGCGAGTTTAAGTGGAGTCGGCAGTTATCCTCTTTATGAGGAAATGCGGCAGGTAATAGCAAGTGGGGACACCTTCACCTTTACATATAAGCGTCCGCCGAAGCGAGATATCGGCGAGGGAGAGGAGATCTAGGTTTTGCTCTCGCATTAGCGAAGCGAAGGCGCTAGCCGTTAGACGCAAAGACGCAAAAGTATACTCTGACTTTGCGCCTTTGCGCCTTTGCGAGAGGCTTTTAAATTTTGCAACGCTGCTAGAGCGTATCGAGAACACGGCGGATTGCTCTATAGATTGACTCAAGCTCATCTGGAGTAATACAGTAGGGCGGCATTATGTAGATAGTGTTGCCCAGAGGACGGAGGAGAAAGCCTTCTTCCAAAAACCGCTGACGTAACAGAGGGCTAATGGCGCTGAAATAGTCGCTGCGAGAGTCAGTTGTTACTTCCATTGCGGCGATCGTACCGCAGACGCGCACTTGCTCAACTCTCGGATGTCCTGCCAACCATCTATCGAAGTAACAACGGTGCTGGCGCTCCATTTCTTGAAAAGGTTTAGGGTTTTGCTCTAAGAGTTCGAGCGAAGTCAGGGCAACGGCACAGGAGAGGGGATTTCCCGTGTAGGAGTGACCGTGGGGGAGAGTCTTATGTGGGTCATCGCTGTAAAATGACTGGTAAATGTCTTCTGTACAGAGTGTGACTGCCAAAGGCAAAAAGCCACCCGAAATTCCTTTGGACAAGCAAATGATGTCGGGTGAAGTCCCTGACTTCAAGCAGGCAAACCAGTCACCTGTACGCCCGAAGCCTGTCATTACCTCGTCGTAGATCAAGAGGACACCAAATTGATGCACGAGGGATTTTAAAGCCTGCAAAAATTTGGGCCGACACATCCGCATGCCTGCTACGCCCTGCACGAGTGGTTCAATGAAAATTCCGGCGTAGCGATCAGGGTGTTTCTCAAGCAGATGAGCGAGTGTCTCTAAGGTGCGTGCCTCTTTGGCTTCAACATCAGCATCATTGTCGAAGGTGGCGGGAAAAGGAACCGTCTCTAGGCGAAACATGAGAGGGCGAAAAGGTTCCCAGAATGGAGAACTGCCCCCTACTGACATGGCTCCTAAAGTATCCCCGTGGTACCCACCTTCAAAGCCGATGAATGTATTACGCTGTTCTCTCCTGTTATACCAATACTGATAGGCCATCTTTAAAGCAGCCTCGACAGCAGTAGAACCATTATCGGAAAAGAATACACGGGTAAGTGATGGCGGCAAATGGTGAAGGAGCCTACGCGCCAGTTGCTCTGCCGGTTCGTGGGTGAAGCCAGCAAAGATGACGTGTTCCAACTGCTGGGCTTGCTGATAGAGAGCATCGGCGATCGCCGGGTGGCTGT
>CAXUIV010000151.1:0-9157 GCA_964250875.1 uncultured bacterium | reverse complement strand
AGCATTTGGAGTTGACTCGTGACATTGCCGACAGGTTCAATTACCAATTTTGCCGATCGCAGCCTGTCCTGAAGCTACCAACCCCACTTATTCGGACAGAGGGGGCACGGGTGATGAGTCTGGCAGATGGCACGCGCAAAATGTCGAAGTCCGACCCTTCAGAGTTGAGCCGTATTAATCTGCTTGATACACCTGAGCAAATTCAGTACAAGATCAAGCGCTGTAAAACCGACCCGGTTCGAGGTTTAACTTTTGATGATCCAGAACGTCCAGAGTGTAACAATTTGTTAACTATTTATATGCTGCTGGCTGGCAAGACCAAAGCAGAAGTGGCAGCAGAGTGCCGGGATATGGGCTGGGGACAGTTTAAACCGCTGCTGACAGATACGGCGATCGCAGCCCTAAAACCAATTCAGGAGAAGTATAGAGCGGTGATGGCTGAACAGGGCTATCTGGAATCGGTGCTGCGCAACGGGCGGGAGAAGGCAGAAGCGATCGCCGATGACACCCTAAGTAAAGTAAAAGTGGCGCTGGGTTATTCTATACCTCTGTAAGGGTCATAGGTGTTATACATATGCCTAATACCCAAAGAAAAATAAATGTCTAATATTTTATACACACCTTCTCTACGTACTGCTGTCCAGAGAGGCGAGTTCTTAGTTACGGCAGAAGTTTGTCCTCCTAAGGGAGGCGACCCGGCGCACATGGTACAGATGGCGCAAACCCTCAAAGGTAGAGTTCATGCCGTCAACATTACTGACGGCAGTCGAGCAGTGCTGCGGATGTGTCCACTGGCGGCGTCTGTGATTCTTTTACAGCACGGAATAGAGCCAATTTGTCAAGTAGCCTGCCGTGATCGCAACCGTATTAGTCTCCAAGCTGACCTCATGGGTGCCCACGCCCTCGGTATCCACAACATTTTGGCCCTGACGGGCGATCCAGTCAAGGCTGGCGATCATCCCGATGCTAAAAGTGTATTTGACTTAGAATCAGTACGGCTGCTGCGACTGATCGGGAAATTAAATCAGGGCTGGGACTCTAACGATAAGCCTTTAACAGATGGAGCTACAGACTTATTTGCTGGCGCTGCCATCGATCCACAGCTAGCAAGTTGGTCGGGATTGCAGAGCCGGTTTGAGCGTAAACTAGAGGCTGGAGCGCAGTTTTTCCAAAGTCAACTGATCTGCGATTTTGACCGTTTAGAAAAGTTTATGGACAAGATTGCATCTGGATCGGGTAAGCCTGTTTTAGCTGGAATCTTTCTCCTAAAGTCTGCCAAAAATGCTCAGTTCATCAATCGCTGTGTGCCCGGAGTAAACGTTCCTCAGTACATTATTGATCGATTGGAGACAGCTAAGGACCCGCTTCAAGAAGGGGTGAAGATTGCTGCTGAACAGGTCCAAATGGCACGCCAACTTTGTCAGGGTGTTCACATGATGGCGGTAAAGCGAGAGGACTTGATCGCTCGAATTTTGGAGCTGGCAGGAATTTCACCACTGGCAAAAGTTCCTCCTAGCCCCGCACTCTTGGTTTCGTAGTGGGAAGCTGTCAGACATGAACTATTCAGTAGAAACGCGTATTTCAAAAGTAACCGTATACACAAAACAAGCTTTGGTGACACGGCTTGGAGTAGCGAACCTGAATGGGCAGGAGCAGGACCTCGTAATCGAGGGGCTGCCAGCGACGCTCCAGACAGATTCAGTACGGGCTGGGGGGGTAGGGACGGTAGCGGTGCGGCTGTTAGGAGTGCGTACAGAAAGAACCTATGCCACTGAACCTGTCGCTGAACGGGTAGCTCAGCTTAGTCAGCAGCTCCAGCAGTTGGAGGAGCAAAAACGCAGTGTCCAAGACCAATTGGCCGCTTTGCAGCTACAGCGCAATTTTGTGCAGGGCTTGAGCGAGAGGTCAGTAGATCGCTTTTCCCGTAGCTTAGCTCAGCAACAGGTGAGCCTGAATGAAACAAGAGAACTCTTGAACTTTGTAGGGCAGCAGCATACCGAGTTGAGCGGTGCGATCGCGCAGCAAGAAAAACAACAGCACGAGTTAGACCAACAGCTGACTGCTTTACGCCAGCAGCTGCGGCAGGTACAAACACCCCGTCCTAAGGAGAGTTTTAACATCATTGTCACTGTAGAATCATCCTCTCCCACTGAATTTGAGCTAGAGGTGTTCTATGTGGTTCAGGCAGCTAGCTGGACCCCACTTTATGACCTGCGGGTGAACGGAACGGGCGATCGCGTGAATCTCAGCTATCTAGCTGAGGTGCAGCAAAGCACCAGCGAGGATTGGCAGGATGTAGCGCTTACGCTTTCTACTGCCAAGCCTGGATTGGGGACGCTGCCACCTAAACTTAAACCTTGGTATGTGGATACGCCATCAAAAATACCCCCAGCAATGATGCGCTCTAGAGCCGCTGCACCACCCACCATGGCTTTACCAGATGAGATTGACATCACGTTAGTGGCACCGCCAGCAGGTAAGGCGAACTTCGATCTGGCTTTGGAAGAGGTGAAGCGCTTTGAGGCACAACCTGTAGCAGCAGAGGTATCGAAAGAGGGAGGTGTCGTCACGTTCGATTTGAATCGGGGTGGCAATATTCCCAGTGACGGAACGCCGCACAAAATTACGATCTTTAGCGACGATTACCCGTGTCGTCCTCGGTACATTGCTATGCCCCGGCTAGTAAGCTTTGCCTATCTGGAGACAACTGTCATGAATTCTCCCAGTGGTGCAACTCTGGTACCTGGCAAAGCCAATATCTTCCGCGATAACACGTTTGTCGGAACGACTCAGCTAGAGAATGTTGCACCTGGTCAGGAATTTAAGCTCAATCTGGGCATTGATGAGGGGGTAAAAATTGAGCGGGAATTGGTAGAACGGCATGTAGACAAAAAGCTGATTGGCAGCCAGCGCCGGACGACTTATGCCTACCGCCTAGTAATTACAAACTTGCGCGATCAAGAAATCAATCTGAAGCTAACCGAGCAACTCCCAGTCAGTCGCAACGAGCAAATCAAAGTGCGTCTGCTTCGCAGCAATCCTATAATTCAGTTAGGAGAAATGGGGATGTTGGAGTGGTCGTTCGCGCTATCGCCCCAGTCTCAGCGGGAATTATATTATCAATTCACTGTCGAGCATCCACCGGAACTAAGCGTAGTGGGTTTAGATATTTAGGAGAGATAGTTATAGGTGCTAAGGCAAAGGAGTAAGCGTTATGACACCGAAGAACCCAAATACAGCACCGCCTAACGAAGCTGGCGATTCTAATGAGGCCAATCTGCTTAATTTAGATGAAGAAGACAATGATGTTGAGCAATACGAAAAAGATAATCTCCCGTATGATCCTGAGAAAATTAACATTGTTACTAGAGAACCAACAATTGAGCAGCTACTTAGGCGAATTAATGAAGAAGCACTCAATTTAGCACCTGATTTTCAACGGCAGGCGGATATATGGAAAGAAGATGTTAAAAGCCGTCTGATTGAGTCCATCATTATCCGGATTCCGCTACCGGCATTTTATATGGACGCAACTGACGAGGATAGATGGTTAGTTGTAGATGGACTACAACGGCTATCTGCTCTAAAGCAATTTGTCAGCGATAAAAAGCTTAAGCTCAGTGGATTAGAGTACCTCACTGAGCTTGAAGGCAAAACCTATGACGAGCTGGACCGCAGATACCAGCGTCGCATCGAGGAGACTCAGGTTACAGTTTATCTGATTGTAAAAGGCACACCTCCTGAAGTTAAATATAATATTTTTAAACGGATTAACACGGGAGGATCACCTCTCGATCCCCAAGAACTACGTCATGCTCTAAATCCTGGTAAAGGAACAAAGTCCTTGACCAAACTTGCTGGATTTAAAGAATTTCAGCAAGTTATAAATCTTGGTGAGGCGCGGAAAAAGCGCATGGATGATCGTGAATTTGTACTCGGTTTTTTGGCCTTTATGCTTACCTCTTATGAAGATTATAAAGACGAGACTAGAGATTCATTTTTGAGCCAAGCTTTGTTCCATATCAATAATTTGCCTGAAGCAAGATTAGCTATCATTGAAAAGCGTTTCAAGAAAACAATGACTGCGACTTTTGAAATTTTTGGTGAAAACGCTTTCCGCAAAATATCTAAAAAGCAGAAGAAGAAGTATCCAGTCAACAAAGCATTGTTTGAAGCGTGGTCAGTTAATATCAGCAGTCTTGAAGATGAGCAGGTTCAGAAATTAAAGGACAACAAACAAGATCTAATTAATAGTTTTATTAACCACATAGACGATGATGAAGAATTTCTTAAATCTATTTCTCAAGCTGCAAACAAGGTTGAGTACAGATTTAGGACTATTGAAAAATTAATTCAGGAAGTGCTGTCATGATTAATACGCTTCGTTTGACTAACTTCAAACCTTTTAAAAATCAGCTACTTGAATTTGGTTCTCTAACTCTGCTCTCTGGCCTCAACAGCACTGGCAAGTCCTCCGTGCTGCAATCGCTACTATTGCTGCGGCAATCTTACCAACAGGGCTTATTGCCAAATATAGGTTTGGCATTGAATGGTGACCTAGTTAGTATTGGTACGGCTCAAGATGCCCTCTTCGAAGGAGCAGGCAAGGAAGACTCAATCGGGTTCGATCTTGTTTGGGAAGACGGTAGAGAGGGGATGTGGCGTTTTAACTATGACCGAGAGGTAGATGTATTAAATCTTGCCTCACCACCAGTTTCCCCAAAGGTTTATCAAACAACTCTTTTCAGAAATAACTGCCACTATCTGCAAGCAGAACGCATTTGTCCTCGCCCCTTCTTTGAAATGTCCGATTTTCAGGTGCGACAACTCGGACAACTTGGCACTAAAGGTGAATACACTGCACATTTTCTTTCAATTAATGGACGTCAAATTATTCCAAATATCGGTTTAGGTCATCCTAAGGCAAAATCACATGATCTAGTAGATCAAGTCGAAGCTTGGATGGGAGAAGTCAGTCCAGGCACACGGCTCAAAATCGATCCTAAACCGGACGTCGATTTGATGAGTTTTCAATACTCTTATGGGGACAGCAACTCTTACCGCGCCACCAATGTTGGGTTTGGAATTACCTATGTCTTGCCAATTATTGTGACGGTGCTTGCCTCTCCACCAGATACACTAGTCCTGATTGAAAACCCAGAAGCTCACCTTCATCCTAAAGGGCAAGCTAAAATGGGCGAATTGTTAGCGCTAGCAGCTAGCTGCGGCGTTCAGGTTGTGATAGAAACTCATAGCGACCATGTTTTAAACGGGATTCGTCTTGCCGTTCACGGCGGAAACCTCGCCCATAAGGATGTCTATCTGCACTTCTTTCAGCGCCAAGAAAAAGCTGGGCAAGCTCTTACTAACATAGTGTCACCACACATTGACCGCAACGGACGCATCGATCGATGGCCGGAGAATTTTTTTGATGAATGGGATAAGAGTTTGGAGGCTTTATTAGAACCAGCAGCAGAGTAGTTATATGGATTTTGAAATGGTTTTGAATGAGTTGTCTTTAGGATCTCCTGCTGCTGATATTCAAACAGCTAGACAACGGATGTCAGACTTTATCATCACTGTTCGTACAGCAACTGCTCAAGGTGTGAACAGGGTCATTCGTACTCAGAGCAACTTTCAAGATACTATACTTGCACCTAACTATCCTCTACAGCGCTGGCGTAACGACAACGATGTAGACCGAGATACTCGTCGTTTCTTGAATACTCTAATAACCAAAGCACCCTTCTTGAAGGATATTGCAAACTTAGACTTTGAGAACCAAGTTGGTTTATCTGAATTTAAGCACCAAGGAGAGTTGGCAAATGGACTTGGTCATGCTCTTGTGCTTAATGCTCTTGCCGTAAGCATAAGATCTGAAGAGAAATGGGATCGCAGCCATCTAGAGTTAGAAGTTAAACGACTTGATGAGAATGGGAATATTATCGATGAACAGGTAGAAATTATTCATGCCAGCCATAGCAATCACGTTCGAGAACACACTGGTTGGATAAAGAAACGTACCCAGACTGGAGTGAATGACGGGTCAGACCTTTGGAGCCGTAAAGATGAGCTACTTCCAAGTTTGGAATTCTGCGAAGCAGTTGCCAAGCAGATGCAAGGCATTCGGGCTGGAAATATAGAGTTACAGCCTGTCGTTAAAGCATTGTTTGAACTTGAGAACTACTGTAAGGACTGGAAGACTGGCTCTTTCAGTTTGGCAGATTATCCAATCGAGGCTTCTCGTGAAAGTCAACCGACCCTTAACAAGTATAGAAAACAAAGAACCTTCCGTTGTCTGGATGGTAGGGAGCGCTTGTTTGATTGGCATGTCAAACTGAGATTATGCAACTGGCGAATTCATTTCTTTCCAGATGTAGGGCCAGGAAAAATAATTATTGGTTACGTTGGTCTCCATCTTCCCACCATAAATGACCCTACCTAATCTCAAACGTAACTCAGGTGCTACGCGGGTTCATTAATCAACCAGGTAAATTTACGAGAGAATCACCGAAGCTTATTTCTAACTTCAAGTAAAAATACGTTCTACATCAGGCAATGGCACTGCCAAAGTTGAATTAAATCAAAGTCAACTACCAAGCTACAAGGAGTGCTAATGCCTGAGGAAGCTCCCCCCAATTTAAGCGAAGAGCAAATCCGCTATGTATCAATGACCCCTAATTACAAAAGGGGAGTTAAAAACTATTTGAATGATGGCATAACTAACTTGGTCCGCCAAGGTTCAGAATTATGGGCAGAGTATAAATGGAAGACCGGCGGTGGCAATTACTCGTGTCAGATCCATGTCACTTTGGGTGGTGGGGATGGCATCGAGAATTCTAGCTGTACCTGTTCTTACAGTCAGGAAACCCGTGAGGATGAGCTATGTGTCCACCGGATTGCCGTGCTTTACCGCTACATCCACAACCCTCTAGGATTTCATGTCATCCCGTCGCTGGCCGAAATGCTAGCATCTCACAGTCGGGATGAACTGTTTGCCTTGATCGGGCAAATGGTTCAGAATCAACCCAAACTTTTGCTGTCTGTGGAACTTGCCAATGCCCAACTGCGATCGCCTCAGCCAATAGATACGTCAGCTTATCGGCTTCAAGCTCAATCCGCCCTGCGACATTCTGACATACAGAAGATGGCGGAAGACTTGCAGGTACTGCTTAAAGACGCGCGACAATTAGTCCGGGCAGAAGATTGGCTACAGGCTGGAACACTCTATCAAATCTTGCTAGAGGAAAGCACTAGCGCTTACGACGATAAGCTGTGTGCGCTCGATCTCAAGCACGGGGAGCAGCTTAACATCCTATCTTTAAACATTGCCCAAGCTCTAGGGCAATGTTTTGGAACGGTATATAAATTAGAGCCTCAGATCAGACAACTCTGGTTAACAACACTAGTGGAAGCGACGCTAAGAAAAGTAGAACTGTATGGCCTTGATCGGGTCCCAAACGAATTTGAAGGTGCAATTGCTTTTATAGGCTACACCACTGAATCAGAGAGTAAATGGATTGAGCAACGCATTCTGGCTGCAATTCGCCACAGTCAGGGTCGAAAGCAATCCAATTTAGCGTCCTTTAGAACAGTGTACCGAGGTTATATTGGGCGGGATCAGGATGGCAGTATATCTTACACCTGGGTGACGCCAGAGAAAAGTGCTTTCTTGCTACTGAAGGAAGGCAAATTGGATGAGGCTATAGAACTTGCCCGAACTCATCTCACCAAAATTCCTAGAGTTATGCTTCAGTTTGCAGACAGTTTGGTAGCAGCACAAGCCCATAAAGCAGCGCATCTGATTTCAGAAGCAGCCCGAACGAAACCTGCTTGGGGCTACCAAGCATGGCTGATTCAATACCACCGAGAGCATAATGACTCTAAAACTGCATTTGAGGAGCAACAAAGGATGTTCCGGGCTTCACCATGCTTGGAAGGTTATGAAGCCCTACGAGATGTGGCGCAGCAAGCAGGCTCATGGCAGAGAATACGAACCCGCGTCTTAGCCTCACTAGAGCGTAGCCAGCATTTTGGCATCCTAATTGAGATCTCTCTACGCGAAAAGAATCTAGAGCAAGCCTTGGAACTGTTACCCAAACTGACGGCTAGGAGTGAGCCGTACCATCGGCTTAGTGTTGTATCACCGATTGAAAGGACACAACATCAAGGCGCGATCGCCCTTCATCAGAGAATCGTGGAGGAATTGATCTCACACCGGAAGCGAGATAAATACAAATTTGCCGTCAAACATCTAGAGCAAATAAAGAAGCGCTACGAATTGTTGCAAGTTCAATTGGATTGGGAAACATATTTCCAACATTTACGCTCTCAGTACCCCAATCTCCGAGCGCTACAGGAGGAGCTGAACGAAGCCAAACTTTAAATAAAGACCAGGAGCATTCAGTTTGAATACTCCTGGTTTGAATTTCACGCTATTAACAAGAGCAATGACCTTGGGCACACAACCTAGCTTGCAGCGTAGCTGTGCCCCCGCGATCATCTAACCTACCTATTAGCGACGGGAGTATCCCCCACGGTTGTTGTTTCCCCAACCGCCGCCGCCACCGCCGCCGCCACGACTTCTTTCTTCACGCGGCTTGGCTTTGTTAACTTTCAATGCCCGCCCCATCCATTCTGCACCGTCTAGGGCATCTATAGCAGCCGTTTCGGCAGCCTCTGTTTCCATTTCTACAAAACCAAATCCACGAGGACGACCAGTTTCGCGGTCAGTAGGTAACTGAACTCGCTTTACAGTGCCATATTCGGCAAAGACGCTGGTAAGGTCCTCTTGTGTGACTTGGAATGATAGATTGCCTACATAAATTGACATAAAGCCTCTCAGAACCAAATAACGTAGAGATTTCATCCGGAGAGGCACCTGTAAGTGCTAAAAACCAACACTTTGCCACCGAACTTACTTCTCAGTGAATACCATAGCACAGGATACGCTTAGGCAACCAAAAATATCCCCTATTTACATGAGGAGATGAGGAGGTGGGAAGATGGGATGCAGTTTTTTATCCCATAACTCCATTACCGCCACGGCACCTCAGCAAGTGGCGATCGCACCTTGAAGCCTCCAACGACTATCAAAGGCGGTGCAACTACACCCACTTCAGAGGATGTTAGCGTTCCCATTGCTTAGGGAAACACA
>CAXUIV010000150.1:2259-9165 GCA_964250875.1 uncultured bacterium | reverse complement strand
ACGTAGGCGCGATCGCTAGCGGCAGCACGACCATAACGCTCGAACACAATAGGGGCACAAATCCGGGTGTGGATTGGTACCGGCATAGGAATATTTGGCCAAGGTCCAATTGCTAATCCCCAGGGTAGTCCTAAGTAGATCGGAAACACTGTGGGATCGATGCCAAATGGCCAAGGCATGCCCCACTCATGCAGCTGCCGTAGCTGTTTGTAGAAGTCAGCTAGAACGATTAGGGTATCGTGAGATCCTTTCGAAATTGCTGGCACAATCGGCACGCCTTCCCGCAGAGCTAGTTTGATGAACCCTTTACGCCCTGCAAAGTAAATTCGATGGCGATCTTTGTGTAGTCGCCACGAATCCTCAGACCCTCCTGGATAGACGAGTACAGCTGCACCTCGCTGAAGAGCCGCGCTCGCCATTTTCGGATCAGCCCTCACTGCCCCTAGCTGCACAGTCAACTGAGCGTATCCTGGAACCATCCACACATATGGGTGCATCAGCCCATATGTCAATCGTTCTGGACCAAACCGGCGAAACCAGTCGTACATAAACATCAAAGTCTCTGGTGCAACCATACCGCCGCTATGGGAACCCACCAGCAGCATGCTCCCCTCAGAAGGTACGTGATGCCAACCATCAGTTGTCACCCGAAAGTAGTAGCGGTGGAGCCATTCCCCTAGCGGCATCAAAGCTCTAATCACCTGAGGATCTCGCTCCTCTAGGGACCACCCATCAAACCGACAGCGAGATTGGCTGCCGTTCAAGTAACTCGCGAACTCAAAAAAATTAAACAATTTTGCTTAACGACTCCCAACACCTGCTTGTACGTTTGAATTCATCAGATTCTTCCGGATTACATAGTACCCTACCCCGCACACACCTGTTGGTAAGGTAATACCGTTCAGTTAATTGCTTGTGGGAACTGTAGAGACGCTGCATGCAGCGTTTCTACAAATACGTTTACCGTAAGTCAGGCGTAACATTCTCCGTTAGAATCTGAGGCAAAACACTTTGAAGCTGCTTTAGTGTTCACTCACTTGAAGACCTTTTCTGCTTGGACTTTCTTATCCCTGGCTACCAATGGGATACTGATCGTAGTCGTCATGCTGCTGCTAGGGCAGCAAAGGTTAAGTGACTTTTTTCAAGCGATCGCTGTTCCAACTCAACCGGGTTCAACGTCCTCTCCGAAGCCAGTAGGGGTACTTAACAAGACACCGCCTGCACTAGGACCGCGTCTCCAGCTCAGTTATGATCGGTGGATTGATATCCTAAAGCAGGAAGCTAAGGTAGCTGCCCTGGAGCATCCTCAGCATTTAACGATACTAGCTGGAGATTCTCTTAGTCTCTGGTTCCCTAACGATTTATTACCTCCAGAACGGACTTGGCTGAATCAGGGAATCTCTGGGGAAACTTCATCGGGGCTGTGGTCGCGCTTAAAGTTGTTTGACCAGACGCAGCCAGAAGCTATTTTTGTGATGATCGGCATTAATGATCTGATTCGGGGGGTGAAAGACAATGTCATTCTGGAAAATCAGCGCCGAATCATGACCTACCTACGCCATGTACATCCGCACTCCCAAATCGTTGTGCAGTCAATCTTGCCGCACAGTGGAGAACAGTCAACCTGGGAAAGACGAGATCGCCTGCTTGCTGTTTCCAACAGTCGAATTCGCCAACTAAACCGCCAGCTACAGGCGATCGCGCAGGCGCAAGGCGTTAACTACCTAGACCTACATGCCCTGTTCACTGATGCTCAAGGCAATCTTCGCTCTGAATTAACTACAGACGGGCTGCACCTGAATCCCCAAGGTTATTTGGTTTGGCGCTCTGCGATACAGATATATATTCAGCTGAAGCTTGGAAGTGGTAATTAGGGCATGGGGCATGGGGCATGGGGCACAGGGCATAGGGCGTTCTATGATAAAGGTGAATTCACTGGGAATAGTCTATCTTGCAGGACATGTCGAATGGATACGAAAGCTTTTAAACGGTCACTCCAGCATTCTGAGAACTACCATCGCAAGGGATTTGGCCGAGAGGCAGAAGTTGCGGGTTTGCTACAGTCGGAGTATCAGAGCAATCTGGTACAGCAAATCCGGGACAATAGCTACAGACTGCAACGAGGTGACGTCACCATTCGGCTAGCGGAGGCGTTTGGCTTTTGTTGGGGAGTCGAAAGGGCTGTGGCGATGGCTTACGAAACTCGCCAGCATTTTCCCACTCAGCGACTCTGGATTACAAATGAGATTATTCACAACCCTTCTGTCAACCAGCAGCTGCGGGAAATGCAGGTAGAGTTTATAGAAGTCAAGGAAGGTGGAAAGGACTTTTCTGGTGTCGCTCCTGGGGATGTTGTCATTCTACCAGCCTTTGGTGCGAGTGTTCAGGAGATGCAGCTGCTCAATAATTTGGGCTGCAAGATTGTCGATACCACCTGCCCCTGGGTCTCTAAGGTGTGGAATACAGTTGAGAAGCACAAAAAAGGCGACCATACCTCAATTATCCACGGCAAGTACAATCACGAAGAGACGGTTGCGACAAGTTCCTTTGCCGCTAAGTACTTGGTGGTGCTGAATATGGCAGAAGCGCAATATGTCAGTAACTATATTCTCAATGGCGGCAGCAGCGAAGAATTTATGGCGAAATTCAGTCGCGCTTGCTCAGATGGGTTTAACCCCGACCGAGATTTAGAGCGTGTTGGCATCGCCAATCAAACGACAATGCTGAAAGGCGAGACAGAGCAGATAGGCAAGCTGTTTGAACACACCATGATGAGGAAGTATGGTCCCACTGAGTTAAATCAGCACTTTCTTAGCTTTAACACCATTTGCGATGCGACTCAAGAGCGGCAAGATGCGATGTTTCATCTGGTGGAGGAAAAGCTGGATCTGATGGTGGTGATTGGCGGCTTCAACTCTTCTAACACCACACATTTACAGGAAATTGCGGTTGAACGAGGCATTCCTTCCTATCATATCGATAGCGCTGAGCGGATTGGTCCTGGCGATCGCATTCAGCATAAACCGCTACACCGCGACCTAGAGGTATGCGAGGGTTGGTTGCCAGGTGGTGCAATTGTGGTAGGAATCACCTCTGGTGCTTCTACTCCTGACAAGGCAGTGGCTGACGTGGTGGAGAAGATTTTTGAACTGAAACTTAATCCTTCCCCATCTCTAAAAAGTCAGCTAGATCGCCACCTGTAGAATCCGCAAAGTGATCGCCGTCTTGTTGGTTGTAATGATAGAGCTTGCGAATAGGGAAGGGAATAGTAATGTTTGCCTGTTCGCAAGCTTCTTTAAGGGCAATCATTACGCGGGTTTGAGTTTGGCGGACCTGTACTGTTTGGGGCAATGTCCAATATCGCACCATCAGCTCAATCGAACTTTCCCCAAAACCTACCGCATCGATTTCTGATGGCGGGTCAGATAAAACTCCTTCTACCCTATTTAGATTTTCAAGTAGGATCTGAATTGCACTGTTTAGATCTGTATTGTAGTCAACACCCAACGCCAGGTCAGTGCGACGGTGAGGCATGGCTGTCAGTACCCGCACTGCACTGGTAAACACAATTGCGTTAGGGATCACGATTCGCTCTCCCTGATAGGTATTAATCTGGGTGTAACGAATATTAATATCTTCGATTGTGCCTTCAAAGCCATTTACGATGACCTGATCGCCCAAGCGGAAGGACTCGTTCAATATCAGGATGACTCCTGCTAAAAAATTCTTGAAAATATCCTGAAACGCAAAGCCAATAGCAACCGAACTCAAACCTAACAAACCAACAAGATCCCCCAGGCGCAGACTCGGAAACAGCAAGACACATACGAATAAGAGTCCTGCCACCCAGGTTGACATGTAGCTCGTTTGCACAAGCAACGATCTCAGGGACGAACTCTTAACCATTCGCTTCACAGTCAATGATGTCATTCTCCGAGCCACATTGGCTGCGTAGCGGGTAATGAACAGAAACGCGATCGCGACTATGACTGATGGCAGTGCCTCAACGCTACGACCAACCAGATGTAGCAAGCTGGATTTAATTTCTTGCAGCAGATCGTTCATGTAAAGATGGTGTAGAGCGATTGGGGAGCTGGATTTGAAAACAGGTCTTTGTAGAAGCAATAAAGCTTCACATCATCCTTTATCAGGTGTAGTGCGATTACTGGCGGTTAAGTGACGCTTTCTCCACCGGGATGTTAACTCTAGACGACTGGTCTGTTGCTCTTGTTGCCGCCGCTGTGCAATAACGGCAGCTGAATCAGTGCGTTGCGGATCGCGGTAGGGAACGGCAGCACGAGTTAGTAAATGCTCTTGTTCTTGCTGAGAGAGTGGAGGTAAGTCTGTGGCAACCCAAGCGGCTACAGTACCAGGCGATCGCCGCCCTACTGGCGGTGTTGAACCAATCTTGAGTCCAGCCGCCATCAAGCCTGCCCTTACAGCAGCGGCACAAGAATAGGTAGCTAGGACACCAGTTGAGGCTAAACATTTAGCCACCTGCTCTAGAAATTCCACCGTCCACAATTGCGGACAGTTGGGTGGTGAAAAGGGATCGAGAAAAATTGCATCTGCCCCAAACCCGGACTGATGTACCGAACCAATAGTAGTTCTAGCATCGCCAATCAGCAGAGTTGCCTTAAAACAATCTGTTTGAACTTTGTGGGCAATTGCCAGCTGAGCTAGGAGTTGGATGTAGTCGCGTTGCCAACAGTTGAGTAAATCATGCGCGATCGCCGCTTGTGGGACAGCAGGGTTAGTCTCTAACCCAACCACTTCCACCTGACAGCTAGGGTTAACGGCCCAAATCGTTTCCAAGGCAGCTGCTGTGTTGTGTCCCAAACCATAACATACGTCCAGTAGTCGTAACGATGGATGCGAAGCTTTTTCAGCCAAATGAGTCGGCTGCACAAATTTCATCAGACTCTCCTGCCGCGCTCCGTGGTAGCTATGAAACAACTCCCCAAACTGGGGCGAAAAGAAGGTAAACGAGCCATCCGCTGTTGGTTTTGGTGTAAATTCCATGTTATTTGTAGTTGGTTATTTGTTGTTTGTAGTTTGTTGTTTGTACGAACAACCAATAACCAATAACCAATAACTAAATTTTTAAAAACCATGAATATTTTTTCTCCTTTTGTCTCTGCTGATTGGCTATTTCAACACCTAAATGATCCACAAGTTGTCATTGCAGATTGTCGCTTTTCTCTAGCAGATCCGGAACTTGGTCGGCAGCAGTATTTACTCCACCATATCCCAGGAGCTTATTACCTAGACTTGAATCGAGATTTGTCCAGTCCTGTAGCCCAGCACGGAGGGCGGCATCCCTTGCCTGCCCCAGAGAAGTTAGCAAGCAAGTTATCAACTATAGGGGTGGACTCCCAAAAGTTGGTCGTTGCCTACGATGATTTCCGCTTTGCTTTTGCCGCACGACTATGGTGGTTGTTGCGTTACCTAGGTCATGAGCAGGTTGCTGTGCTAAATGGCGGTTTTAATGGCTGGCTGGCAGCAGGGTATCCGACTACGGAGGCGATTCCCGAAGCCAAGCTGGGTAATTTTGTGCCTCAGACCCAGTTGCCAACCGTGGACATTGCGGCAGTAAAAGCCTGCAAGGACTTGCCAGGGGTGGTCCTAGTTGATTCACGGGAGGGTGATCGCTACCGAGGAGAAAGAGAACCGATTGATCCCGTTGCTGGTCATATTCCTGGAGCCGTAAACTATCCATGGCAAGAGGTCTCCGATGCTCAAGGCTACCTGCGACCCATTACTGAGCAACGTCAACGTTGGCAAGAGGTTCAGCAAGCGCAGGAGATTTTAGTTTACTGCGGTTCTGGCGTTACTGCCTGCGTCAACTTACTGTCTTTGGAGATAGCTGGAATCCATACAGGCAAACTTTACCCCGGTAGCTGGAGTGATTGGTGTTCGTACAGTTGAAATGTAGAGACGTTGCAGGCAACGTCTCTACAGGTATTGAGTCAAAACTGGCCTAGCCGTAAAGTGTAGCTGATACCAAAGTACAAACTATTAAAATCAATTGCTGAGTTGGAAGAATCGCCCAAGGTTAAACCACCCTGCACGCTGAAGTAGCTGTTGCGCGACACTGTGTAAGATAGGCGACTCTGTAACCGATGGTACATGTCCTCTCGGTCGCGTTGGGTGAAGCTCTCAAAGCCAAACTGATAGTCGAGGCTAACTTGAAGATCTGTCTGGATGTAGTAACTTAAAGACAATCCCAGATAGTTGATGAGCCGACTGTAGCTGTTTGGATCGGCAAAACTGAGGCGAAATTCATCAAAAGTATCCAGCACCAAGTGTTGACTCAGCAGGTCTCGGCGCTGTAGCGATAGGTAGACAGCTTGTTCGTTTAGAAAGAGATTGCCTTGTTTGGCTGTAAATAACTCTTGATTGTTCCAGCCAATTTCGCCGTACATCGCAGGCGTCAACTGTTGACCAATACCGGCTTTAAGGTTTAACTGATTGTAATTGAACTCGGAACGATTGGTGTAATGAACCAGGCTGCCGTCAATCGCCGCTACGAAATAGGTCCGAGGCCCCAACTCTGGATTCACACCTAGCGTTAGACCAGCTTGAGTGAGACTGTCGTGTACTGGGTTAACTAGAAAAAAAGCGTTATTTGTTTGCACATAGCTGACGCGAGCCAGCAGGGAACCGATGGGCTGGGGCGGAACTACCTTTAGTGGAGGCTGGATTGGCTGTCGCACACGCAGGATGCCTAATTCGCGATCGCCACCTGCTTCAGATGACGCTGGCTGTCCCACGCGCAGAATACCTAATTCGCGATCGCCATCTGCTTCAGAGGACTGGACTATTTTGATGCTGGAAACTTTGACACTAGAAGTGGTGTGACCTCTACTGAACGTCTTTGGTGCTGGTACATTTGGTGCTGGTACA
>CAXUIV010000150.1:0-2159 GCA_964250875.1 uncultured bacterium | reverse complement strand
TTTGGTGCTGGTACATTTGGTGCTGGTACACAGTGGTCTACAGCCATTGTTGCTGTACCTAATGCCATCACAGCCGATGCACTACTTAAGGCAACAATCGCACTCCTCACTCCTTTCTCCTCATACCATATTGAATTTTAGATTTTAGATTTTGGATTGTGGATTGAGAGCTTTTAGACGGGCAAACAGTTTCAGCAGTAGGAACCGATGCAGCTGTTACCCGAAATGGTATTACTTGCAGGTTCTTTAAGAGCTGAGCTAGCACTAGTCTACGCAGATTTATTGTGAGAGGCTAATGTTTCCAAGTATACAAATATCTAAATCTGGGTATTAACAATAGCTTTATAAAAGCTTAAGCTAGAGAGGATGCATACGATTGCTCGACTATCAGTTCAACTCTTTGAGGCTGGAAGCTATGTCTCGCAAGTTAGTTCTACTCCTAGCGATCGCTTTTTGGAGCGTGATGACACTGCTACCGAGACAGGCAGGTGCCGAAACTGTCCTGACTCGTGCCGTACTCCAGAGCATACGCAACATCGTTCGCCTGATCCCGCAAAACCGCAGTCCGCGTTTGGCACATCTATCAGATGCCATGATTCCTGGGGATGCATTGTCCACGGGGCAATTGTCCTTGGCAGAGTTGCGCTTCAATGACGGCTCTCTGGCACGAGTTGGTGAGCAGGCACTATTTCGATTTGCGGCAAATACACGGAACTTGAACCTGAACAACGGGACAGTACTGCTACTTATTCCACCAGGACGCGGTAGAACTAACATAAGGACGCCGAATGCCGCCGCTGCAATTCGGGGGTCAGCGTTGTTTGTGCGCTACAGCCCTGATACCGACACCACGATTGTGGGGGCGTTGACAAATAGTAATATTGAAGTTTCCAATCGAAATGGTCACCAAAGCCAAGTATTGCAAGCAGGGCAGCTCGCGGTCGTTGTGCAAGATCGGATCGAACACGTTTACGACTTTGATCTCAAAACCTTTTATCAAACGAGCAATTTGGTCCGGGGACTTGATCTGACGAAGAAAAGTGGGGCGCTCACAGACCCAGCGATCGCTCTCGTTCAAACTGAAACTGCCACGGCAGCTGCGGCACAGTCACCGATAACAGGATTTACAGAAAATCCAGATTTTATCAGGCTTCACGCCAATTCCTCACCACCGCGTGGTATTGACAGCAGACAGTCTCTCACACCTTTCGAGCAGCCGATCGACAAAAGCCAGATTCTCTACGATATCCTAACGTCACAGCCCAACACCTCACTTGCCGGTACCTCAAGACCGACTGCTACTCCAGTAGTGCCCGTAAGCACTCTGGGGGTCATCCCAGCATCAATTGCTGTAACTGCTCCGACAGGGGTTAACCCAGTAACGGGGGGTAGCATAAACTTGCCTACGGGATCCTTACCGTCTACAGGAGTAACAGCAGTGCCTAATCCCACAACGCCTGCACCTGGCAATCGAATACCGACTACTAATACAGGAGTACCGACTACAGTACCGACTACACCTAATAGCCCAGGGACTGCTACTGGGCCGTTAGGAAATCGTTAAATTAGGAGATGGGGAGATGGGGAGAGTTACCTACTCAGTTCTTCAACTCAAAAATCAGAACTCAAAACTCACTTCCTCTGCCCCCTGCCCTCTGCCCTTTGCCCTTTGCCCTCATCTGTCAATCAGATAATCGTCCAGTTACACTTTCCCAAGGTGCAGTAGGAGTATCGAGATCTTCGGCGGATAAAATGTTTGTAGGTAAGTCGTCTAGAGATGTAGAAAATAATAAATCATCAAGTGCCAGCCTGACTTCTGATACAGACTGATACCGCCTGGTGAAATCGTGCAGCACCATTTTGCTTAATATTGCAGCTAGTTCCGGACTGACTTGTGCTTTGTGCTGCCAAAGGAACTCGCCAGTTTTGGGATCTACCTGGAAATCTTGGGGAGGTACTCCGGTTAAAGCTTTAATACCGATTATTCCTACTGCGTAGATATCACTATTGAATCTTGGCCGACCAGCGCATTGCTCATTGGGTGCATATCCCTCAGTGCCAATTCCGATGGTGAAGCTAGTTTTCCCTTCGCCCTCAGGTTGTGTGGTGACTTCTTTGACAGTACCAAAGTCAATAAGGACAAGCTTGCCGTCTGAGTA
>CAXUIV010000149.1:0-9192 GCA_964250875.1 uncultured bacterium | reverse complement strand
GGCGTCTTCTCTCCATCTGCCTCATCGCGCTGTGTTGTCTATTCTTACTCAGCATGCCGTCGGCACTTGCAGGAATCGACGATGACCGCTTTGACGGCAATATCTTTGTCCTCTATAGCGGTAATGGTTCCCTAGTACCGCCCAAGGTGACGCTAGCAGCTTCTCTCCAACGGGATAGGCCGACTCTGCTGGTGTACTATGTGGATGATAGTCGCGACTGTAAGAAATACGCGATCGTGGTTTCACGGCTTCAGCAATTTTATGGTAGAGCTGTCGATTTGCTGCCTATTAATGTAGATACCATTCCCTCCCAACCTACTTACGCCGCCACGAAACCGGGCCACTACTACAAAGGTTTGGTTCCCCAGGTCGTTCTGCTGAACCAGACAGGTTCGGTAGTTCTGGACCAGCAAGGCCAAGTACCGTTTGAGCAAATTGATGATGTCCTCCGGGAAATGTTTAACCTGTTACCCCGTTCTGAGTCTGTAGAGTTGAAGCGGCGACCCATTAACGAGTTCAGCGGTGAATTATCCAAATAATCGCAGGAGTGCGCCCGCGTCTTTTAAATTTGCCAACAAGCGTAAAATAACTGTGAGAACAAAAGCGATATCAGATAGCTAATATGCAATTAACTGCACTACAACGCTGGCTGAATAGAATCCTGCTGGGATTACTGACGCTGGTAGTAGTGGTTGCCTGTAGTCATAACCCCTCGGTTCAGTCTCCCTCAAACCCAAGCGCAGTATCTACACCCCAGATTAGTCAACTAAAAATTGGTGTAGGTCCCTATTTCCCGACTCCTGGTGAGAATCGCAAGCAGTTTGAGCCACTGTTTAAGGAATTAGGCCACCAAGTTAACCTCCCAATTGCGGTGACAATAGCTGACGACTGGGTTGGCATTTCTGAAGCACTACGTTCTGGAACCCTTGATGCAGCTTGGCTGGGACCGTGGGGATACGTACTCGCTCATCACAGTGAGGCATCAATCCAGGCACTTGCTACAGTGAAATATAAAAACAAGCCCATTTATTACTCAGTGTTGATGGCGCGGGCTGATGCACCTTTCAACACCCTGGATGAAGCGATCGCTTTATCTCGGAAGGGACCAAAACTGAAGTTGAGCCTAGCCGATGTCGGCTCGACTTCAGGCTGGCTGATTCCTCAATCCGAGTTCAAGCACCGCAATCTGGATCCCAAAAGCGTGTTTCAGTACAGCGAAGGAGCGAGTCATGCGGCTCAAGCCATTTCGGTGCTGAGTAAACAGACAGATATTGCCTCTGACTACGACCGTAATCTAGATGTACTGGAGAGTACAGGTAAAATTGACAAGTCGAAACTGAAAATTATCTGGCAGTCCAGTCCCCTCCCTAATGATCCAATCGCAATCCGAGGCGGCTTGCCAGAAGCGATCAAAACAAAGCTCAAAACAGCACTGGTAAATCTATCACCGGAGCAGGCAAAGAAACTATTGCCGAAAAACTACACTGGTTTTGTCGCTTCTGACGGTAGCAACTACGCGCCGATTGAAGCCGCAGGTAAACTGGTGGGCAAATTAAAATGACCCGACCACTGCCGCCATTAACGAAAAGCAGTCACTCAGAGTTTGATGCCATCCTGCAAGCGCAGCGACGACGTGGAGGATGGCAGTCGCTGCGTCAGGGTTTTTGGGGGTTGTTGAGTGTAGCTGTACTAATTGCTAGTGTGCGGACAGCCAAAGTTGATCCTCAGCAATTTTGGGAGCGCTTGCCCAGTTTGGCCACCTGGTTAGGGCGACTTTGGCCTCCAGACTTCTCTGAGTTGCCTGACTTTTTGTTTGCCACTTGGGAGACATTGGCGATCGCGATTGTCGGCACTGTCGCCGCAATGGTGGTTGCTTTGCCCCTAGCGCTCATTGTCGCTCGAAACGTCACACCAATACCAGGGTTGTCAATCCCCCTGCGGGGCGTCCTGAACCTGCTGCGGGGAATTGACACAGTGATTTTTGCTCTGTTCTTTGTATCCGTAGTTGGATTAGGGCCATTTGCTGGCGTCATTGGAGTGGCTCTTCATACCACTGGTTCAATGGCAAAACTGTATGCGGAAGTGTTAGAAACCATTCCTCCAGAGCCAATTGAGGCGATTGAAGCCACTGGAACTGACAGGCTTCGCACCTTTGCTTTTGCGGTGTTGCCAGAAGCTTTGCCAGGTCTTACCGGCATTAGCCTGTATCTTTGGGAGTTCAACGTCCGTTCCTCAGTGATTTTGGGTATTGTCGGCGCTGGTGGCATTGGCTATGAACTACTAGTAAGCCTGAAGCTGCTAGATTTCCCGCGCTTGACTACTATCCTGATCTTGATTTTGGCAATGGTCAGCAGCATTGATGCTGTTAGTGCTTTGTTACGGCAGCGTCTTTAAGGAGGGAGTGGACCGTCCCTACTGCCATCTTTAAATTGAAGCTACTGCCAATTAACCAACAGCCGACTACAAAATGCTTGTAGTAGAAAAGCTCTCCAAGTCTTACCCCGGTGGTGTTGTCGCTCTGAACAACGTCAGCTTCGCTATTAAGCCACATTCTTTTACCGCGATTCTAGGACGGAGTGGGGCCGGGAAGTCAACCCTGCTACGCTGTATTCTACGGTTGTTGCGACCTGACGAAGGGCGAGTGTTATTTGAGGGCTGTAACCTTGCTACCTGCTCCGCAAGAGAATTGCGCTCTTGCCGTTCGAACATTGCTATGGTGGCACAGCAATTTAACCTCGTGCGCCGTCGCAGTGCGCTGGAGAATTCTCTAGCTGGTCGCCTGCGAGAGTTACCCCTCTGGCGTTGTTGGTTAAGTCGATTTCCCAACAGTTTGTTGCATGAGGGTATGAATGCCCTAGCACGGGTGCAGTTGTTGGAAGTGGCATTTCAACGTGCCGACCGACTGTCGGGTGGACAGCAGCAGCGAGTGGCGATCGCTCGCGCTTTGACACAGCGGGCGCGATTGATTTTGGCCGATGAACCGATTGCTAGCTTGGATCCAGAGTCAGCTCACACTGTGCTGAGTTTGTTGCGATCGCTCTGCCAGCAAGAGGGGCTAACCGTGGTGTGCAATCTGCACCAAGTAGAATTGGCGAGGCAGTACAGCGATCAAATTCTCGGCATCCGCGCTGGAGAACTGGTGCTAGACTTACCTACTGACAAGGTCAGCCAATTTCACATAGAACAAGTTTACAAACTTTAAGGATGCAATGTTACTAGTGCAAGACGACTTGCCCAATGGGTAAGAGCCTAAAGTTAGCGAGGCAATGTAACAATAAAGTTATGATTAAGATTAGGAAAAACAATCATGGCCGAAAAGAACCATTCGTTTAAAGGCAGCCCTAATGCTGGACTAGTGCTTTCAATTCTGGCGGTAGTTGGCGCTCTGGCTGTATTTGTAGTAGGGTTCGCTGGTTAGACATGCTCAAAGGCGTGGGCTAATTGAATTGAGGGTGAATCTACGCTAACCCTTACTAGCTTGCAGTGGTTCACCCTTGGCAACATTTGCTACTACTTCTAGGGACAGCTTCAGCCGCAAAGTGTTGCAACGCCAGAACCCGCACAGCTTTGGCAAAAAGTACCCGAAATAAACCGTAATAGATAGCGGTTGAACTGTATCCTTAAAATGTTGCTTCCACCAATCACTCCTCTCTTTAGAACGCGTAGCAACTGTTATACTGTTTTTTTAGCTCACTAGTATACCTAAGAGTTCAGTGTTACCTGTGTTGCAAAAATGACTTCTGACATTGACAAAATACTTGAGCTAAGATGATACCTTGGCGATTCCACCGAGAACCGCCACCTAGGGCTTTAGGAGATGCTGAAACTATATTATTTGTTCATCACTTCATTCTTTATAAGGTGATGCTAGCCTTGGTGATGCATTTTGTTGGTATTAAAGGCATTAAATGCGTATGCAGCTCAATAATGTATGCTTACAACAAAACTCAATATTTTTATAGCAAACTTATCACAATTTAAAAGTACCTCAACATTACTATAAATTGGTGGAATTATTTTTCTTTTACTAAAGTTATGCCTAATATACCTGAGGAGGTAGATTTATGGATGCTGGTGAACTTCGGAGGCGGTATGCAGCAGGAGAAAGAGATTTTCGCCGGGTAGATCTGTCTGGAGCAAATTTAGCTTCTGCAAATTTGACAGAGGCAAATTTGAGTGATGCCAACATGAGTGCGGCAAATTTGAGCGGAGCGATTCTAAACCGGGCGATTCTGATTCGGGCTATATTGACTGGCGCAAACCTCCGTGGGGCAGATTTGTGTGGGGCGGAGCTAAGTGAGACAAACCTAAATGGGGCAGATTTGAGTAGAGCCGACCTCGTTGACACTAATTTAACTGGAGCAAGTTTAAGAGGCACGAATTTAAGTGGGGTAGTCATAAGTCGAGTAGATCTAAGACAAGCTGACCTTAGTGAGGCTAATCTGAGCGGACTAAACTTTAACAGTACTAATTTAAGCGGGGCTAACCTGACTAGAGCCAATCTGGACGGAACCAACCTACGGGAGGCAAAACTGCACAAAGCTAATTTAAGTCAGCTGGATCTGAGCAGCGTTGATTTAAGTGGAGCAGATTTGAGTGGGGCTAACTTGAGTGGAGCTGATTTAAGTGATGCAAAGCTATATGGAACCAATCTAAGTGGAGCTGATTTAACTGGGGCAGCTTTGGGCGAGGCGAAGTTAAGTGGAGCCAGTCTGTGTCAGGCTAATTTGCGCAAAGCTAATCTAGGCAAGGCAAAGCTGAGTTGGGCTAACCTGAGCGGTGCTAATATTGCTGACGCTAACATGAGCGAGGCAGACTTGAGTGAGACAGTTATGCCTAATGGGGAGTGGCATCGGACATCAATTAAATGTCCAACGTGTAAATCAACTCAGGTCAGAAAAAATGGCCATCGCCACAGCAAACAGTCATACATTTGCAAGAGTTGCAATAGGCAATTTGTTGAATCGTACTCACCTAAAGGATACTCGGACGCAGTTAAGGAACAATGCCTAAAGCTGTATGCTAATGGTATGGGTTTTCGAGCTATTGAGCGCGAGACTGGAGTTAATCATAACACTATTATTATCTGGGCTAGACAAGCTGGAACCACCCTGGCTGCGCCCAATGTGGGAGATATTCTAAAAACGGCGTTGTAATAATTAGTGATTATGCAGGCACCTATGACGTTTGAAGCGGCGATCGCCCTGACACAATCTTTGCTTTCGCAGATCGAGGCGGGCATGTCATCAACTGAGGCTGAAGCTGCGATCACAGATTTGGTGAAAAGCGAGAATGGGGCTAGAGGTTTTTTCGTTACTTACCTAACATCTGGTACTTTGGCAGACAATCCTCCACCGGAGGTCGTGCGTGCTTTACAGTCATCTCCAGAGGTTGTGGCAGAACTGTTAGTGAAAAATTTGGCCATGTCTGCTGCTATGGCAGTCACCCATCGTCGTCACCAGAAGACTGAGATGGCTCAAGGATCAGATCGAGTGCGCGATCGGACAACTCGTTTGATTCAAATGGTTAAACTTCCGGCGATTGGCGAGATAGCCCGAAGTTTACGGGACAGTGCCGCCATGGGCGAGGGCAGCTACGAAGCCTTTCTTCAACGCTGGGGCTACGACGCGGAACAACGGCAGGTTATTTGTCAAGCGTTGGCAGAAGTAATCGATCCGCAGTCACTCCCCTAAGAGGTGGCAGATCTCATTCTCTAACCTGCTACTCCAGTCGCCCGTGCGGAGGGGGAGTTTCTGCCAACCTACCACCTCGTCTGGAGAAGCTCGAAACGAGGTCAATAACTCGGACTGCATTCTGTTAATGACATCCTGCTCCACTTCAACCGAGCGAATTGCATCCAGCGTGGGGGTATTTTTCGTAAGCGGTATCATGTCGGAGACCTCAGGATGTCGTCGCAATCGTTTGAATCAATATTCACGCTTTAGAGACAGATTGGTTCACTAATTTAGCAATTCTTTAACTTTAGGTTTACTACAGGCACCCTCAACTGGAGTGCCGATGAGGGCAACAGCATGAGGTACTGGACGTGGCTCATATTTGACCACCAGTGATTTTCCTTGGTAAGCCAGCGAGGTACTGGCACCAGAGTCAAGCATAACGGCATCACGGAATCCAGCCTTGGCAAGTGCAGCCCCTAGCGATACCGAGTCAACAAGATCTGTAGACACGCCGATCATGGGTTTCCCCTCCTGGTTAATGCCCCAGAAAGCTCGATTGCGGGCAGCGTCGAAACCCACTAAGTGACCAAAGCTATTGGCTGGTCGTGGTTGACCATCTTTGACAAGCCAAGCGGCTGCCACAAAGGCATCAGTGACGTTTGGCATCTCCGCTTGAACACCTGCTAGTGTATTGTGCTTAACTGGGTTAAAAGGAATGAACTGGACAGCTTGTGGGCCGATTAGCACTAGAGGTCGCCCAGTTGATTTTAAGTTTTCAGCTCGCTGACCAGGAATAAATCGGTTCTCACTTTGACTGAATACTGGTCCGATCATCTCATTAGAGTTGAGGAAGTGCAGTGAGAAGAAACCTCCGTCCACAGCAGCTACTGCCTCTGTTCCAGCCAGGATTTGAGGTAATTGGTAGCGGCTCTTGGCGTGAATTGTGATTGGTCTACCACCAGAAATGAGAATCAGTGGCTTTCTGTTGACAGTAACTCTAGTCAGTTTTATGGGAGCAGTAAAGTCAAATCCTCCGCCCCAATGTAATTTAGCACCTGCCCAAGCTTGGGCGATCGCATATTGCAACTTTGACTGACCAAGGCGGTCAGTTCCTAACATCTTTGACTGGTCTGCCAAGTGATCGCCTACTAACTGCGGCTGTTTGTTAGTGTTTGGCCAAGGGCCATGATTCAGGTGACTGACTACCTGGGGGCCAAACTGGATGATGGCATCTATGCCCATCTCAGGATTTCCAACCCAATTTGCTGCTAGCAACAGACGATCAGTCAAGCTGGCGAGTTCACTAGAGACGGTAGGCGGCCTGCAAGGCATACCTGTGACTGCTGTCGCTACACTGGAGAAGCCAGTAGCAGGAGAGAGGATTCGATGATGGTGCTTGCCCCTTGGCAATCCAAAGGCAGGTGTCACTGATGGCGACACCAAAGTTAAGGACAACAGCACGATTAATAGGTCAGCCACAGGGCGAGGTTTTAGCCTCTTGACATAGCTGAACTTCCAATTCAGGCTAAGCTTGTGGCGACTTGGCATCCAAATTCTTCTCATCACCAGAACTCCTCCTAAGGAACCGTATTGGTTCTGAATCCAAAAAAATAATTACATATAAAGGGCAACGGATTCAGGAGGTAGCGGCAAAAAACTAGGGTGATTATCTATATGACAGCACGAGAAGTGTCCCTTGCCCCAACTCTCAGCCTGGTGAAAGGGTTTATCTTGATTGCAGTGAGGAGTGGTTCGGACGAAAAAGCTCCTGGGGTCGAAACACGGCAAGACTCCCAGGAGCTTTTTCCATGTGAATGCATAGCGCTCTAAAGCAGAATTGGTTGAAAATTTAGCGACACATACATTTGCCAGTTAAGCAATATTCGATCAACGCCGAATAATTGCCGAACAATTACCGCAACCTCAGGCAAAATTCGTTGAAAACCCTGAGCCAAGTTTCAATGCAAACTATTTATAGTATTGGCTAAACGACCTCTGCGCTGTTTGGTTGCATCTCGCCTACCGATTTTTTTGCTTTTCTTTCGTAAGATATGTTCTGGCCGAGCTATGTATTGCCCAAACAATCCCGAATTTCAGCTGTTAGAACACGCACCCGTTGCCGTGTGCAATCGTCAGCCCGACCAGCCGACCCATGCCGATACGACTATGGCCTTGCAAAAGTTGCAGATAGAGATGACTGAGCGCCAGCTAGCAGAAGAGGCACTACGGCAATCGGAAGCCCGATTTCGAGACCTACTGGCACGAGAAGAACTGCTCAACCATCTAGCTAGTCAAATTCGTCACACCCTTGACCTTAATACCATCTTGGAAACAGCAGTACAGCAGATTGGTAGCTTGTTACAGGTTGATCGCTGCCAGTTCGCTTGGTATTTTCCTCAGGCAGATGAACCGTACTGGGAAGTTGTCAAGGAAGTTTGCAGTCCCTCTCTTCCCAACCTTGTCGGTCGCTACCTGCCTACAGAGGTGGGACCTCTAGCTCAGATTTTGAACCTACAAATCCTACGGATAGATGACGTCAAGACGGCAAAAGAGTCGATGTGGCAGGAGTTCGTTCGTCTCGGCATAACTTCGGTGCTGATACTGCCGATTCAGACGCACTCGGGTGCCATCGGTGCAATTGGCTGTAGCCACAGCAGTATTCGGCCTTGGAGCGATAGTGAAGTGGAACTGCTGCAGGCTGTGACGGATCAACTGGCGATCGCGATCAACCAAGCTGAACTGTATGCTCAAACTCGTGAGGCAGCTCAAACTGCTCAAGCCCAAAAACTTGAACTTGAACAAGCCTTACGAGAACTCCAAAAGGCACAAGTCCAGCTCGTACAAACTGAAAAAATGTCCAGTCTAGGCCAGTTGGTTGCAGGCGTAGCTCACGAAATTAACAATCCGATCAACTTCATCTACGGCAATCTAGCTCATGCTGGTGACTACACCCAGGACGTCCTGGGTTTGGTGCAAATGTACCGGCAGCAATATCCTAACCCCACGCCAGAAATTCAGGATGAGATTGAGACTATTGACCTGAACTTTATCTTTGAAGATCTGCCTAAACTCTTGTCTTCAATGAAAATGGGCACAGAGCGAATTTGTGAAATTGTCCTCTCACTGCGCCGGTTTTCTCATTTAGACGAAGCACAAATGAAACCAGCAGATATTCATGAAGGTATTGAGAGTACGCTGCTGATTCTACAGAATCGGCTAAAAGCCAAGCTTGAGCATCCAGATATCCAAGTGGTTAAAGAGTATGGTGACATACCGCCGATAAAGTGCTATGCAGGGCAGCTTAATCAGGTATTTATGAACCTGCTAACTAATGCTATCGATGCTTTGGAGGAGGGAAGAGTGAGGAGAAATCAAAATTTTTACTCCTCCCACCCCTCACCGATGATTCGGATTCGCACCCTCATACTGGACGAGCAAGTAGCAATTCATATTGCCGACAATGGGCCAGGAATGACTGAGGAAGTGAAGCAGCGACTGTTTGACCCGTTCTTTA
>CAXUIV010000148.1:0-9206 GCA_964250875.1 uncultured bacterium | reverse complement strand
CCTCCTTTCTCCTCGCCGATCGCTTTGCGTAAGTAGTTGACCACCACAAAGCGATTGGATGTCTGCAAATTCTCCACTGCTAGCTTGCGGAACTCTGCTAAACTGATGTCAGTACCGTGGTAGACCTTCACCTTAACGGAGTAGCTTGCTAGCAGTTGACCTAGCTGGTCTAAGGTCATCCCTCGGTGAGAGACCACATCAGGGCTGATAACTTTTCGGGTTTGTTCATTGTTGAAGAAGTTTCCCTGAGTAAACATGCGGTAAGGAGAATATTCAGGAGCTACGGGTGCGGGAACAGACAGCGCATTCAGCACCATGACCATGCTGGCAACGCCACAATAGGCTTGATTATTTTGGGTAACGAAATGAATGCTCAGCGGCCAATAGTCCTGCTGGGCTTTACTCTCAAGCAACAACTTTTCTCCTTCAGGCGAGCTGAAGGCAATGAGGTTACGGGAAAGAGGCAGCGTTTGAGCGAGGACACTGCCACCAGTAAAATACAGCCCCAAAACCAAAGCTCTTAGAGGTATGCTAACAGTCTTGAGTCCACTTTTCATACTTACTCACCTACTCTTAACCTATAAACTTGACAGGATATGTAAAATTTAGCAACATGAGTAGTTTTACTCAAGTATATCAGTTTGCGGCTGGTCATCCTGCATAACATGCACTTCACGGGGTCCAGTACGTGCTGGAAGAGATGTAATGCTTGATGAGGTTTTGGAAGATTGGGATGCGAAAACACCAGCAGACATTTTCATCTCTCATAATGATAAAAAGCCATTGATTATAGGCTTTGCCCGCTACGATTCGGATCGAGGAGGAGCGCAAGAGGATGATCGTACAGGTGGAAACAGAGATAAAGTGACTGACATTCTCGGATATGCAGATACATATAAATTACCTCTAAAAGTATTCTTTCTAAATGACGGTCCGGGACTTACGCTTGGCTCTATGTGGAATGACTACACTGCTCTAGAAAACTACGGCAGAGGAAGAGTGATGGTATGTACTCTCAAAATGCTGGATGAGAGATTCACCAAAGATTGGCTTGAAAGTTGAGTTCACTATGCCATTCCTTGATTGAGGTTTCTGGAATAGGCTGTAGATCCGACGAGATTTCGCAATATAAATCCAGCCCACTGTGTTAACAACCTACTAGTGTTTAATAAAGATTCTTGTTTTACTTGACCATTGCTATTGACGAAGTCACCCATCGCCTCAGTGCCTTTTGCCAGACGATGCACTGTTGTTTCTATCGCAAGCAGAGAACTATCTATAGCTACCCACTGCCTTTCTAGTTCTTCTGCAACTGTGATTGTTGTGCCGCTGCCAGAAAAAGCATCCAATACTATATCACCCTTATTAGAAGAGGCAAGAATAATACGCTTGAGCATTTCTGAGTTTTTTTCAGTTGGATAGCCTGTAATCTTGATATTTTGATTATGGGCATCTTTGAAATCGAGCCAAATATCTTGAACTGGAATTCCCTTGCTGTTATCAAAATACACTTTCCTCCTAGGATTACCTGTTGGCGACCAATAAATTTCACCCCTCGCATCCATTTCATCTAGGGTTTCAGGCGTGTACTGCCAATGCTTACCAGGAGGTGGAAGCACTCCTCTCCACGGTTGACCAGTAGCACCATTTCTTACTCCTGGAGCATGGACAGGAACCTTTTTATAAAGTCTTCCAGTCTCTTCTTCTACACACTGATACTCTTTCTTAGCTGTAGTATCTGTCCAAGCTTCAAATGCTTGATTCCATACATAACTTTCACTCTTGGTATAGAATAAAATGTAGTCTGAAACATTTCCATACTGGTTTCGCGTATAGTTTTTAGGGTTATATTTCTTTCTCGTAATCCAATTTCGGAAATTTTTAGATCCGAAAATCTCGTCCATCAGGACTTTGACGGGGAAAGCCATATTTTCGTCTAGATGAACGTAAATAGAACCATCGTTAGCTAGTAGTTCTCTAAGCAGAATTAGCCGTTGACGCAGAAATTCTAAATAGTCAGCTCCACTCATCAAGTCATGATAGGCATGACTCTGTTTCCTGGATTCAAAACCAGCACCTGTAGCATACGGTGGATCTATGTAAACTAACCTAACCTTTCCAGCAATGTTCGTGTCATCTAATAATGCTCTAAGAACTCTTAAATTCTCACCGTAGATTAGTCGATTCTTCGGCTGTTTCTCTACACTAATGGCGCAACACATCTGTGCTGGAGAGATGTTGAGAATTTCTTCAACTGAAATCTTGCCCTCATACTCTAACTTGAAGGACATTCCATTACCATTCCTAGGATTGCTATTACGTTTAAGTTTACTTGTTATTCCTGTTGCCATTTAATTCTCTGCTCTTTCCTGGTGATCTCTACTTTGACTTTGTAGGAATTCATCGAGGTCCTGCCTCCAGACTCTCAAAAGATGTCGTGAGTAAACCACTCCTTTATACTTTTCCAAACAGTGTTCGATCCATCGGGTAGGAAGTACTGAAATTGCGTAAAAATCCTGCAAGGACTTGAAATGCAATATGGAAGTAAACCAAGCGATCGCTCCTTCGCGTAACAAACTCTTTGTTTAGAACTGCAATCACTGGTTTACTCACACCTAAGGCACAATAAATAATAAGCCTAGTCGAAATTTTACCTTATGCCATGAGCCAGCGTTTCTACCCTACACTGCAAACGGAGCCACCCCTCTCTCAAGGGAGACGTTGCCTACAATGTTCGATTTGCCCAGCGAAGACCCTGAGAAATCTAGTTTGCCGGATGAGTTTCATGACCTGCAACCCCAGTTGCTGAGTGCCGCACTGCGCTTGAGCAACTATTCGAGAGACCAAGTTTTTACCGGGACAGATCTAAACCTCTACTACGACGTTCGTCATCCTTAATGGTACAAGCACCCGGACTGGTTCTTAGTGGTGGGTGTGCCTCGACTATACGATGGGACTGACTTGCGCTCAAGCTATGTCATTTGGCAGGAAGGGGTTGATCCGTTCGTGGTAGTTGAGTTGCTCCCTCCGGGCACAGAAAGGGAAGATTCGGGATATGCAGCACCAGCAGAGGGAGCAAGCGTGATCGCCAGTCCTGGGCTAGGTAGCCGAACTGACTCAGCCCAGGCAGTGGGGGATGAGGCAACAGGGGAAATACCTAAGAAGTGGGAAGTTTACGAGCAAATCCTGCGAGTCCCTTATTACATTGTGTTCAGTCGCTACACCGATCGGCTGCACTTTTTCCAGCTAACAGGAGGACGGTATCAAGAGCAACCAGTTGACCCAAACCATCCCCGCATCTGGATTTCTGAGCTGTGTTTGGGGTTAGGGCTGTGGCAGGGAGAATTTAAGGGAGTGAGTCGTCAGTGGTTGCGGTGGTACGACAACCAGGGAAGCTGGATACCGACCGATGCAGAACGGGCAACGCAAGCAGAGGCTCAACTCGATCAAGTTGCTCTAAATCTTTTGCAGCAGGGAATGACAGTAGAGCAAGTTGCTCAGATTATGGGACTATCGTTGGAGAAGGTTCAGGCAATAGCAAAAAATATAACCTAGAGTAGGTTATATCTTCAGCACTTAAACAAACAACACAATGCAGCAGTTGTCTTTACCTCTTGAACTACTTGATGCCAAATCAACGAATGCTGATTGGTTTGAGAAGATCTTGACTACTCTTGAGGTAGAACAAGAAGCTGGATGGACGGATAACTTTGGTAAATCTCTCCGTAAATGGCTGCGGCAACAAGGTATCACCCCAGTTAGAACACTTAGCTTATTCTCTGGCGGTGGTGGACTGGATATTGCATTTCACGATTCAGGATTTGAAATAGTCCAGATGGTTGAACTGGAAGCTAAATACGTCCAGACATTACAGAAGAATTCTCAACCAGGAAAATGGTTAGAAGGCTCTAAACCAATTTGTACTGACATTAAAAACTACTCACCTCATGATCTCAAAATAGACTTCATTATTGGAGGCCCACCATGTCAGACTTTTTCTGCTGCTGGACGCAGAGCGGCTGGGGTGTCTGGAACAACAGATGCTAGGGGAACACTATTTCAAGAATACACTCGCGTTCTTAAATTGCTGCAACCTAAAGGATTTTTATTCGAGAATGTTTATGGAATTATTGGAGCGAATGGAGGAGAAGCATGGCAAGAAATCCAAGGCGCTTTTCGAGAAGTTGGATATAACATTCACTTCCGTATTCTAGATGCTGCAGATTACGGTGTTCCTCAGCATAGAGAGCGTTTATTTATTGTTGGTTTGAAGCAGGAAACATATGTGTTTCCATATCCTACTCACGGTCCTGATTCCCTCAATCAACAGCCGTATTATTCGGCAGTAAAAGCTGTAGAAGGTGCTGACGTTTCAGATATAGAAGTAGGTTTAGGTGGAAGATTTGGTCATTTACTTGAAGATATTCCACCAGGGCTTAACTACAGTTTTTACACAAAGGAAATGGGTCATCCTAATCCAATTTTTAGCTGGAGATCAAAATTCTCTGACTTTCTGTACAAAGCAGATCCATGTACGCCAGTACGAACAATTAAAGCTCAAGGCGGACAATATACTGGTCCCTTTAGTTGGGAAAACCGCAGATTCTCCATTGCTGAATTAAAGCGTCTACAAACTATTCCTGATGAGTATGAAATAGTTGGCAACAGACAATCTGCAATTGAGCAGATTGGCAACTCGGTTCCTTCTCAGTTAGGTAGAATCATAGCTCTTAGTATTTTAGATCAAGTAATTAATATTAAGTTGCCATTCAACTTAGCTTATTTACCTCAAAATAAGAAATTAGGTTTCAGGCAGCGCCAAAGAAAGATGACAGAAGTCTACCTTCAAAAATCCCGGAATGCAATTGATGAATTGTCTAAGAAGGGGAAAATTCCAGCCTTAGCTGACTTTAGTTATGAAGAGGGGAAAGAGTACATCAGATTCTTGTCTACAAAAACATTTTCATGGACAAGAGAAACATCTCCTAACTCTGTAAAAATTTATCTAAAGTATGAACTGAATGATTCCTCTTGGATAATTGCAGCAAGTGTTGATGGCGACTGGAGTAAACCAGATCAATTCGTCATTGATGTACAGCCCTCATGCGGTTACGATGACTGGGTTCTTGGTACGAGATCAGTTAAGTTGTGCGCTAAAGAGTTAGACACACAAATTTTTACGTCTCTTTGGAAAGCTTTTGAAGAGAAGTTAAGTGAGGCTACAGGCAAAGCTGATTTAGTGCAGCTATCTGGGTATTATCAGTATAATGCTCGTATCAGCGGAGTAATGAACTTCTGTGCTAATTCGAAAGTCGATTCATTCTGGCGCGTAGTTCAATGTGTGACAAGATGTATCGGTACTGCTGCTCAGCTTAAAGCAACGGAATTAGCAGAACAGTTGGGTGTTAAAGAAGATGAAATCCTTTTCTACCTTCAGTCTTTAAGAGCTATGGGCTACGAGGTTAGAAGTCACAAGACGAATTCGCAAATCCCCATTGGCGAGTATCTAATTCCTTACACCTTCCCGACATTGAATCCCAAGAGCGTGCAACTTCGTAAAACTTTATAACTGTTGTATGAGCGAAATACACTTGAGAGTCTACCAAAACAGGAGCGAATTGATTTCTCCTGATGGAACGGTTCAAGCCTTTCAAGAAGGAGGAATGAATCAATCTGCAAAGACACGGTATAGAAAAATAGCAGTAGAGCTTTCAAATGGTTATTTAGAGAGACAAATCCTAGCTTGTAGAGATAAATCTTCAAACTTAGACTTTTCCAAGTTAAAACAAACACATAAATACCTTTTAAGCAAACTGGTTCAGTCAGTAACTAGTGAAGTTGGTAGAGCGTTGATTGGACTGACAATACTACAATTATGCGTTAAGTCAATTGAGCCAGGACAAAGTATTAGATTACACAAAGGCAGCACAAGCACAAGAGATTTTTCTTGGTGTGATGGAATTTCTATGCGTTCTCTTGACAAACAATACATCACACCTATTTTGCGAAGATATGAACTGCTCAGGCTAAATGCTGATGGGTTTATGATGACTCGTAGTTTGGCAGAAAACTACCCGTATTCAACTGTATATAAAGCAAAAATACGAGGTGCGCGTTCTGAGTGGATAAACCTTGTTGAGGCTATAGAGACAGATGAAGTAGATGTGGATGTTGCATTACGATATCTTCTATCACAGTTGCTTAATCAAGCGGACAACTTTAGAAGATTAGCTTCACAAATAGTTGAGAAGCTTAATTTGTTCTTTGAGGCAACGGTTACTGATCAAGCAATTGCATTGAACCTTATTTGGCGTCACATCAATCAATCCGATTATGCTGCTCGATTAATGGAAATCGCCATGCATAGTTTAATGCAAGCTATGCAGGATTATCAAATTTTTCCAAACAGTCTGTTGCAACCTCTCTCACAAATGCGTTCAGCCAACAAAAAGCATGGGAATATTGGCGACATCGAACTTTTAGAAGATAGACAGATTGTAGAAGCTTGGGACGCTAAGTATGGTAAATCATACCTGCGAGACGAGATTGAAGAACTATCAGAGAAATTAGAAGTACACCCTGCTGTTAAACGTGCTGGTTTTGTGACAAGTCGTGAGGCTGAGCGACTTGACGAATTAGAACCCAGGTGTGAAGAAATCGAGGATATATACGGAATATCCCTGGAGATCTTAACTTTTGATGAGTGGGTTGCAGAGCAGTTTGAGCGTGCTTTGGCGGATGAAACCGTAACAGAACAGGAACTCGCTACGGGTTGGATTACAGCATATACAGAATCCTTAGCACAACAGCGTAGAGAAATTGCACCAATTGACGAGCCTTGCTACCAGTGGCTTCTAACGCTGAACAAAATTCTGATAGAGAAACTACTGAACAAGGCAACGTCTTAGATTGTGGTGTTTAGTAACAAGGGTCTAGGTGGGAAGCGTTTCAGGTGCCAAAACACAATGTTCGACACCCTTAAGCGTTGCTGCCTTCGTAATCGCCTCTTCGACATCTTCTAGTTGAAAGGTGTGAACTTGGAGAGCTTTCAAGTCGAGCGTTCCGGCACTGACCATTTTTAGCAGCTCACCGGGCACCTGTCTAGGGTACATAAACAATTTAGACGAGACGATGCGTTTTGTAAAGAGGGGGATAGCGATGGAAATTCAAGAGGGTGATCTTCCTTCAGGATCAGACAGGTCAGGGAAGCGTCGTAGCGATCGCTCTCATAGGGCAATTCTCCAGAGCGCACTTGCCATTTTGAGCGAGCAGGGCTACGGTGGATTGACTATTGAAGGTGTGGCTGCCAGAGCTAAGGTTGGTAAGCAGACTATCTATCGCTGGTGGCCATCCAAGGCTGCCGTCGTTTTGGAAGCCTTGACAGCAGATACACAAGAGCGTATTCCAGTCCCCGATACCGGAAGTGTCAGAGGAGATCTTCAGACTTTACTGGGCAGTAGCTTTCGCGAGTTGGTTAAATGGAGCGGCCCAATTGTGCGTGGTTTGATGGCTGAGGCCCAACTTGATCCAGACTTCGGGCGAGCGTTTCGAGAGGATTTTGTAGCGCCTACGGACCAATGTGGTACCGATTGCTCAATCAGCATGCACCTCTAGACGATGACTTCGCCCGGAGATTACTAGAGCGAATATTCACAAGTCTGCATCAATAGAATGCACCGGCGATCACTCTCCTAGCTGCCTTGAAAAAACGACGCGCTTGCGCCCGTAAGTATTTGTGCTGAACTCCTGCATGCAGGACAATAAAAGCTAGGAAAGTGTAGGCAAGCCAAAAATGAGCACTGCTACTAAAGTTTCCCAACTGCTTATTCACCGAAACCAAGCTTGGTAGTGCAATTCCAGTGCCAAAAACAACAACATTGTATCCATGAGCATTAGACGCTATGTAACCACTGAGGGGCACCAGCAACATAAGAAAGTATAAACCTGTATGCAGCGCCACATTTGAGAACCAGTTTCGCTTCGATCGGTGTCGCCGATATTTGTGTTGGGTGACAAGTAGTAAGACAAAAATCCTGGCGAGCAACAAGCTCATCACCACAGCTCCCAAGGTTTTGTGGAAGTCGTAGACAGGCTGCCGATACCAAATACCCCTCTTCCAGTCTGCCATGAAGTAGCCCGTGACAAACAGCAGTAAGTAAAAACCTGCCATGAGCCAGTGCAAAAACCATAAACGTTGAGCGGCTGACTTTTTTTTCGATGATTTCGAGCTAAGTTGACCAATTGTCATCGAATTATTCCTTATAGTAGAGGCGCAAACGTATCAAAACGGGAATTGCTATAGCTAAATCTTAGGAATTAAGACAGATGAACTACATGTAGCTCTAGTCATGCTCCATCTATGACCAAAGTACTCAATATCGCTATGATATTCGGTAAGCTGTAGGGCTTTGAATAGACGAATTAGTGTGCCAAAGGGGGAAGAAAAGGAAGTGGGAATACTTGTAATAGACTCCTCCACTGCTTCCCTACTTTCCGTCGGAAGCTTGGGATGAAACAAAGTTCACACAATTGACGAACTCTGGGTTAAATACAGCAACGGGAATTTTGGCTTCAGTATTCAAAAGCGGATCTTTCTTGAAGTAAAAGTTACTTCAGGGAAAGACGTCTGGAGAAAGTTTGAGGAACGCTTGGGTTGGTGTGTAAATAACTCGTGGAGTTCGCGTGATGATCTATCACTTTCCTGGGCGTGCGAGGGGTATCTTCCTGCGTTGACGTGGGGTCCACTGGTTTTTGGTGCCCGTTCGGTGAGGGGAGGGTTGTGCCTTGTGGAGAGACTTGCAGCCTGTAGTATCTAACAGTTGACAACTATAATAAGCGCTAGTCGAGTATTTATTCCAGTTTATTCCATAAGTCTGGCAGCAGGGTTATTCCTCATGCGAGTTGCCTCATTCTTTGCTGGTATTGGTGGTTTCGACCTAGGCTTTGAAAGAGCCACAATGCGTGTTGTGTTCCAATGCGAAATCGACCCTTTTTGTCAAAAAATCCTCAAGCGCCACTGGCCCGACGTATCTCTTCATGACGACATCACAACCTTTGACTCAACAGCTATCCCTGCCTCTGACTTATGGTGTGCAGGATGGCCATGCCAAGACATCAGCAACGCAAACACCGAGCGCCAAGGACTCGCAGGCGAACGCAGTGGTTTGTTCTTCACTTTTATGGCCTTGGTTAGAGAAGTTCAGCCA
>CAXUIV010000147.1:0-9258 GCA_964250875.1 uncultured bacterium | reverse complement strand
ATCTCTGGCAAAAGTCCTTTTCTCAGTTTTCTTCTTTGCGTCTTTGCGCCTAACGGCTAGCGCCTTCGCTACGCTCATGCGAGAGCTTTTCAAGCTTAGTCCTCAATTGGTGCGTTGGGAACTTGTGCTTCAATCTCTGCCTGCGACAAAGTTGGAATGGCCCAGTTGACCTCACCCGTCTTGAAAACTTTAGCAGGAGGAACGTTGAATTCAACTGTGCCGGTTTCTGGATCGGCCTTGGCCACTAGCTGAGTTCCACCAACGATTTTAAAAGCTACGGGTTCTCCTAGTTCTTGCCCTTGTGCTAAACCAGCAACTTTGGCACCGCTCGGTAAGTACACGCCATCACAGTTCCAATCATCGTCAGTGGTCCGACCATTTCCTAAGAAATAGAGGGTGTTTACACCGGCTTTCTTGGGTTTATGAGCATAAACAGCCAGCGTCTTCCCGGTCTCGTTGCGACATTGTGCCCATTCTTTTGCAGTTTCTAAGACGTATTTTTGCAGCTGCAACTCACCAATTTCTCGCTGAATCTCTTCAGGTGTATACTTTGATTGCTCTGGTGCATCCTTCGCCTGTAGGAAGCTGTCGAGAGCTTGAGTCACCTCAGTGTAGTCGGGAGTTGCAGTCAGTTTCGGTCGATCTGCCCAGGAAGGTTGAGCGATCGCTAGGTTGACCAGAAGTACTAGGGCCACTAAGGCAATTTTGAAAAATCTCATGAACTTTCTCCTTTTTGAAATGATCTGTTGTTTGTTGTTTGTTGTTTGTTCAGACTTATAACAACGAATAACTAACAACTAACAACTGACTAATTAGATGCGTGACAACCTGCCACTTTCTTGATTTTTTCTAGGCAGCTTGCCTACTGCTTCTACCCGTCAGGAAACAAAGGCAACTCGCGACTAAAGTGATTACAGTCAAGCCCCGGTTCTCTAGCGTGTGACTATCTACCAGAATCAAAATCCCCAGTCCTATTAAGACAAAGGGCACGAGGTGATTACCGTAGCGAGTCAGGGCATCCGCGATCGCAGGCAGACGAGTTAACTGGTAAGCCGTGTAGCACCAAACTCCCACCAGTGAGAAGAATACACCAAGAATCACCGGTACACTCTCCCAAGTACTGCTAGCAAACAACGGCACATAGATGGCGATATTGTCACCACCGTTGGCAAACGTGACTGCTGCCACACTGTAGGTTTGGGGAGATAGAAAGCTGGTAAGTAGAGTATTCTCAGGCTGCCTCATCTCTTCCTCACCTTCTGACTCATCTTCCTGATTCAGTAGGCGACCAACGCCAATCGCAATCGGCAGGATGCCTAACAGTCCAATCCAGGGCTGCGGTATGATTAAGCCACCAAAGAAACCAGGAAGGCTAGCAGCGACCAGCGTACCAAAGCCCAAGTACTGCCCAATAACGATGTGCCGCCGCCGGAACACAGCATTCACCTGTGAGAAAAACAGCAGCAGAATGACAATATCGTCAAGGTTGGTCGCAGTGAAGGCTGTCAGTCCTTTGGAGATCGCAGTTACTAATCCACTCATTTCTACACTTCTTCGATTTTCACGCTCGCGTCGTACAAGCTTTTAAGGCTTGTCTTCTTCTGAAAAGGTAAATAGCTCTAGGCATCAGCAAGGCTGCGTTTGCAAGAGACATGACTTCAATCTACACAGCTCAATCAAAATAATCAAATGTTCTTTTTTGTTGGAATGATAACTAGAATCTATTAATAGACTAAGCTTTGAAATAAGACCACACTTTTAAGCACATTAGACTAAGTACCTTAGACTAGGATCGAGTTGTAATAAACGAAAGTGAGCTTCCTGCAAGTAGATAATAGAAGCCATCTAAACTTCAGTATTGTCTGCTACAAACCGTCTGTATAAAACTTTAATCACTTCTCTTTATCGGTTTAATAAAAAATAGCAGTTGCTTTTATTCTTTGAGTTACCTAAATTTGAAATTGAGTTCCAAATCCGCTACATTCTCCTGAGTTTAGGAGCCTGCGAGTTCAAGTTGAGCCAAGTAGATCCCTCCAAAAATTACGTACAGACATTGCATGCAACGTCTCTACTGATAAGGATTTTGACTGATAAGGCGGAATTTCCGGAGATGTCTAGTACCTAATTAAGAAATTTGTAGACTGAGAAATTGCTGTATGACGACTAAAGAAATCCAAACGAATCAGAGTGTTCATGGCCTAAGGCGAGCATGTCTTTCCTATGGGGAAGTTCTAGCGCAATCAATTGCTGTACTTGCACCCACCACAGTACCGGCAGCAGTCTTAGGTCTGATATTTGCCAGTGCAGGGACCGGCACCTGGTTGAGTTTTGTGCTTGGCATGATTGGGATACTGTTCGTCAGTATTAACATCAACCAATTTGCTCGCCGCTCGGCTTCCCCCGGTTCGCTGTACACCTACATCGTTAGCGGGCTTGGTCCCATGGCAGGCGTCATGTCTGCCTGGGGTCTATTGCTGGGTTATTTGTTCACTGGCATGTCAACTCTGTGCGGTTTTGCGATCTTTGGGCAAAAGTTGCTGGGTTATGTTGGCCTCCATACCCACGTCCTAACGTTGTTTGCCGTCGGCGTTGGTGCTGCTTGGTATGTAGCCTATAAAGATATCAAGCTATCGGCAAAAATGATGCTGCTGCTGGAGGGAGTCTCGGTTGTATTCATTTTGCTGTTGGGGATCATCGTTTGGGCACAGAAGGGCTTCGCGATTGACATGAGTCAGCTGACGCTGCAAGGAGCAACTCCTGGTGGAATAACTACTGGAGTTGTCCTAGTTGTCTTCGGTTTCTCTGGCTTTGAAAGTTCTACCTCCCTGGGTGATGAGGCCAGAAATCCGCTCAAGACGATCCCCAAATCTGTAACTCAAAGCACACTCCTATCCGGTGTATTCTTCATCGTCATGGCCTACATTGTAGTGCTGGGCTTTAGCGGTACATCTGTCGATCTTGGCAAAAGTGATGCTCCTCTAGACTTCCTGGCTCACCGAGCGGGAGTAGATTTTTTGGGAGTGTTGATTAGTTTGGGTGCCTTATTAAGCTTTTTTTCCTGCACCCTTGGCTGCATCAATCCGGCAGCCAGAATCTTCTTCTTGATGGCGCGTCATGGTCTGTTTCACAATTCGATGGGAGATGCACACAAGTCTACCCAAACGCCCCACATTGCTATTGCGCTATCATCCCTGATCACGTTTCTACTGCCCGCTTCGCTGCTTCTATTCGGCGTTAAGCCTTTTGATAGCCAGGGATACTTTGGGACAATTTGCACTTACGGATTCTTACTAGTATATGTTCTAGTTGCAATTGCGGCTCCATTCTATTTGTACCGAATCAGAAAACTGCGTCCAGTGGACATTATGTACTCGGTGTTAGCAGTTGGGTTCATGATACTCCCCATTGTTGGGACGGTAGGGATTCCCGGCAGCAGTTTGTTCCCAGTACCGGCACCGCCTCAAAACGTATTCCCTTACCTGTTTCTGCTGTACCTTGTTGCTGGTTGCGGCTGGTTCGTAATCCTGAGGTTCCGTTCTCCAAAACTAGTAAAGAGCATGGCACTGTCTATTGCAGCGATTGATGCCAGATTCAGCGATGAGCAAATTAATTGAGTTTTTGATGTAGGGCTGTTAACCTACACACTTTTAAACGGATAGTACTGGGAGCATAAATCATAAGACTCGCTGGTGCCCAAGTTTTACTCCTTGGGGACTTGCGATTCTTGTAGTTTTGATGTATGTTTATCGTCAATGTACGTTTATCTTACCAGGTTTTAGTAGATTGAAGGACTCTTGCTTTGTTACACGTCTGGCGCTTGATCCTGCTTTGAGTATGCTTCCAGCGAATTGATGACGTTTGAACAGTTACGGATTTTTCTAGCTGTGGTGGAACATCTGCACTTTACTCGTGCAGCAGAAGCACTTTATATTACCCAACCTGCTGTCAGTGCGTCAATCCAGAGCCTGGAAGAGCAATATAGTGTGAAGCTGTTCCATCGCATTGGTCGCCATATCGAGATTACCGAAGCTGGAAGGTTATTACATGTGGAAGCACAGCAAATTCTTGAGCGGGTTGCTTTAACTGAGCGGGGCTTGCGAGAATTGAACAATTTGCAGCAGGGCGAGTTGAAGTTGGGGTCGAGTTTCACGATTGGTAACTACTGGTTGCCCGACAAAATCAGCCGGTTTAAGCGTCAATATCCCGGCATCTTTGTCAACTGTACGTTGGGCAACGCAGAAGAGATTCGTGAAGGGACGGCAATGGGACTGTTCGATCTGGGTTTGGTGACGGGAGAGATCAAACCATCGCTTCAGAGTAGTCTAGAGCAAGAAGTTGTAGGGAGCGATCGCCTACAAATTGTTGTCGGTAAAACCCACCCCTGGTTTGAATCTGCTAAGATCCTCCTCAATCAACTTCCTACAACAGCTTGGGTGATGCGAGAGTCTGGCTCTGGAGTACAGCAGATGTTTGAGCAGGCTTTACAGAATTGGGGTATCGAACCAGCCGGATTAAATGTCGTCTTAGTTTTAAGCAGCAGTGAAATGGTCAAGGCAGTGGTTGAAAGCGGTGTAGGCGCAGCCATAATTCCTGAGTTAATGGTGAGAAAAGAAATCCAGCTCTCTACACTCCGCGTCGTTCAAGTTATGGACAGTGAAGAAGGCACCGCTGTGCCTCTTGAAATAGTGCAGCCTGTTTTAAAGCTGAAGCATCAAAAGCGTTTTCAGACCCGTATTTCAATCACGTTTGAACAGATGTTGACTTTGTAAAATTGGTTATTTGTTACTAGTTGTTTGTTGTTTGTGCGAATAACCAACAACTAATAACTAACAACCAAAAACTAACAACAGTTAATTGGCTCTTCTGGGTTTACGATGTTAAGTCAAACTTATGCTTTAGACAAGATACTCGCAGAACCTAGGTTTCCTATGCTCCATGCCCCATGCCCTCTGCCCTGAAACCAGAGTTCTCCACCACAAATCCGGGAGAGCCAGTTAATTTCCATTTTGCATGAGTTTATTCAAATCTAACAGCTTTGTACTTTCATTTCCAACAATTACGGGTAGACTTCCGTTCCATTTCTCAATCGCTTGCTTCTGTAGAAGTTCGGGAGTCAAAGACTCACGCAGTAACCTTTGAGCTTCAGCCTCCCCTTTCGCTAAATTAACTTTAGCCTCCGCCTCTCTTACAGCCTTTAGCGCCACAAACTCGGCACGTTTGACTTCCTGTTCAGCAATCTGTTTCGCCTCTACTGCATCGCTAAACCGCTCTGAGAAGTGAACGTGTACTAAGGAAATATCATCAACTGCAATGTGATAGGTGGCTAGTCGTGTAGTTAATGAATTGTCTACTCCAGCTTTCACTTCTCCTCTTTTAGTGATAATCTCCTCGGCAGTATACTTTGCCATGACTGCCTTGAGAATTTCTTCGACCGCTGGATTAATAATCCGCTCGACGACTGCTTTCTCATCTCCAATGAGCTGAAAGATGGTATTGGTCTCTTCTGGAACGATATGCCAGTTGAGAGCAACATCAGTAAAAACATCTTGAAGATCTTTTGAGGATGCCTCAGCAGAAATTTCCTGATTCTGAACTCTAACGCTTAACTTCTGCACAGTATTAACTATAGGAAGAATAAAGTGAATTCCTTCTCCTAAAATCCTCTCCTGCACCTTGCCAAACTGCATTAACACGCCCCGTTCACCAGCATCAACTATTGCCAGAAAGCTGGAGATGATGGCAAGAAGTAGTAAAAGTAAAATAATTCTACTAATAGCATAAATGTCTTTATTTTTCTTGCCATTTGATTTGAAACTGGTGACTTTACTGCTAGTCTCCACATTAATATGCCTTTCTATCTGTCGTCTAGATATTTAAACCTGACGTATGCTGAATAACATTACAAAAGTCCCTTCGCCCGTAGTTTCGCAACAACGGGTGAAGAACTGGCTTCCTGGCGCAACCGTGCAAACTCCAAGCGTCTCTGCATGTCGGCTTCAATCTCCTCTTTATGATCCCAGTAGTAGGCGAGGGCGGAGTAAATTTTGCTCAAGGCGACGTGGGGATACTGAAAATGCAGTTCTTCTGGACTCCAACCATAGACAATATGGGAAGTTACTAACTCAACTACCTTCATCGTTGTTCCAGCAAGGATGAGTACGTTATCCTCATTGAGTTCAATATGTCTGTACCCAGTCGCAGTGAAAGTCATAGCTTCTACCTCTCTTTTCCTAAGCTACAAACATCTGTAGCATAACGTTGTTCTCAATCGCTTAACATGCAATCCAGTATCACGTCTCAAGTTGAATAGGGCCTGTGAAGAGAAAATAGAGTACTGCTGACCCAATGAGCGCCACGCAGAGGCTGAAGACGATAACCCACCAGCTTGCTGGTTCGTAACTATCATCGTCAATAGAGTAGCGAATGACGAAGTAGTGTAGAGTCGAGAACAGCACCGTCAGCAAACCGATTAGGGCGAATAGTAGACCTAATTTCCAACCTTGGCCTGTCCGGGGAGCTTGAGGTGGAATCAAGTAGCGAAGGCGTAGAATGACAACCCCAAAACCCATCAGAGCCACTGCGGTGCGCATCCATGCTAAGTAAGTGCGCTCGTTCGCTAGGTGATCCCTTACCCTCGACGGATTCTGGTATACCTTTTTCTCTTTATTGCTTTTATCGCTAACCTCTAACATTCCAAGCTCCAGCTACACATGAAGGTATCCCTGATTAATTTCCTTCGCACCGCATATTATTGTTCAACTTATATTTCTTGCAGAATACGGTAGTACAGTCGGAATACTGGACTTCTAAGCGTCATGTAGGAACGTAACACGGGCACTTTTGAAAAGCAAGCAGTCGAGGAGATAATATCTATAAAGAACGTCGGCTGTGCAGTGATAGCGCATGTGCCTCGACGCCGTGTAATATTGCTTTATCTTTCTTGGCTAATTGCCAAAAATGTCTGTCAGGCTACAGATGATATCCTGCTAGTACCCCTAAAACCCTTAACAGTATCACTAAAACGCGCAAAGGAAAGTGAGTTATGGTTGTATCTGACAGCATACGCGTTAACACTAGCGGTAGCATGCCCGATCAGATATCTGAGTTTATGAAGGAGCTTAACCGGCAGGGCGTTGAGTATGTCCGGTTTGAGCTACCAGACTTGCATGGGGTATCGCGACTAAAGGTGGTGCCAATCAACAAGGTAGAAGGATACGTTAGACAAGGTCTCAACTTCTACGGTGGCACACTGGCGCTCGACACATCCTCGTTAGTTGTACCTGAATCTGGCTACCACGAGGAGAACAAGTACACCGACTTTTTACTTTTTCCAGATCTGAGTACTTTAACTCCAGTACCCTGGTTAGAGAAAACGGCAAAGGTCATCTGCGATCCAGAATGGTATTCTGGAGAACCGCTTAAAGTTGCGCCCCGCTACATCTTCAAAACGCTGCTTAAGCAGGCTGCGGATTTGGGCTTTGACGTGATGATGGGTCACGAGTTTGAGTTCTACCTGCTAAATGGTGAAACCAAAGAGCCACTGTTTGATGGCTGTCACATTTTCAACCACCTCCGCACTCAGTACATACCCGAAATTGACCAAATGGTGCGGTATTTGCAGGACTCCAACATTGATATCATCACCTACAACTGCGAACACGCGCCTTCTCAGTTTGAAATCAACTACGGTCCTTCGGTTGGGATATATGGAGCTGATAAAGCTTTCACATTCAAGAATGCGGTAAAAGAGATTGCCCATCGCTTGGGCTACCTTGCAACCTTTATGACTAAGCCTTATCCTGACAAGTCGGGGAGTTGCTGTCATTTTCACATCAGCTTGTGGGACAAGGATACAGACTGTAACTCTTTTGTAGATACCAACGACAATCTTGGCCTGTCTGCAACGGCAAGAGCGTTCATCGAAGGCATTCTGACTCATGCACGCGCCTTGATGCCAATGATTGGCCCTACCCCAAACTGCTACCGTCGCCTCAAACCCCATACCTTTGCTCCATCCAAGGTTAGCTGGGGAATTGAAGATCGCTCGTCCATGATTCGCGTCAAGGCAACCCGTGATGAGAGGACCCACCTTGAAGTTCGCGCAGCATCAGGACTGAGCAATCCTTATTTAACAGCGTCAGCAATTCTGGCGGCTGGCTTACTAGGCGTCAAGCAGCAGTTGACGCTGCGTTCGACAGGAGACTGCCCAGGTGAGGATAATCCTGATTTTCCCTGGCTACCGCAGAGTTTGGGAGAAGCACTCGACAGCCTTGCTACTGACGCTGAAATGCAGCAAATGTTGGGTGAAGAATTTGTTCAACTGTTTACTAAGGTGAAGCGATTCGAGCTTGACCGATTCGATCGACATATCACCGAATGGGAAACAAAAGAGTATATGGAAGTGTACTAAAACACATACCGTTTAATTCAGGTGATTGGCGGGAGTTGCCAGTATGTAGAGACGTTGCATGCAACGTCTCTACAAGATGCTCTGCCTCAATAGACACATTCTACCAACTAGCCTTATGTCCGAAGTTAAAGAGATCGTTCGTACCACCTGCCCCCGTGACTGTTACGATGCTTGCGGAATTGTAGTCGTCAAGCGTCAGGGAGAAATTGTCCGAGTTAAGGGGGACCCAGAGCATCCAGTCAGTCGCGGTGCCTTGTGTGGCAAGTGTGCAATTGCTTACAATGGAGCTTGGCGCGACTCCAGTCAACGTCTTATTCATCCTTTGAAGCGAGTCGGAGCGAAAGGGGAAGGACAATTTGTGCCGATTTCCTGGAAGGAGGCGATCGCTACCATCGCCTCCCAGCTAAAGCCCGTGGCAACTTCTGGAGGGCAGAATGTTCTGCAAACTCACTATACGGGTACTTGCTCACTGATTGCCGGAGCATTTCCGCTGCGATTTTTCAACCGGATCGGTGCGACCGAGGTTGATCCCGATACAGTTTGCAACAAAGCCGGACATGTGGCGTTGCAGATGACCTTTGGTGACTCTCTTACAGGGTTCGACCCGCGCACAGCAAAAGACGCTGCCTGCATTTTAGTATGGGGGGCAAACCCTTCGGCCTCAGCTCCTCATGCTCACAAGCACTGGCTGCGTGAAGCTCCCGGTCAGGTTGTTGTCATCGATCCGATTCGCCATCCTACTGCCGCCGCAGCAGATCTGCACCTACAGCCATTTCCAGGCAGTGATGGGGCATTGGCTTTTGCACTGCTACACGTCATTCAACGAGAGGGGCTGCTGGACGAGCAGT
>CAXUIV010000146.1:0-9266 GCA_964250875.1 uncultured bacterium | reverse complement strand
AAATGGGCGGAGTCTCGCCAGTAGACCCATAGTCGAGACTGCCAGTATTTAGTGCCTCCAGCATCGGCGGTCCAGCAGGAAACTGAATCCACTGCACTGAAGTTCCCTGAGACTTAAAGCGTTGCTCCAAACTTCCTCGGGCTTTAAGGAGAAAAAGCGATCCGTATTTCTGATAGCCAATGCGAACGACATTGCTCTGAGTACCCTGAGTCGAACTCGCATTGCTAGCTGCTTGAGTACTGGGCTGGGCATTTGATTGAGTTGTAGCGTCCTTCGGGGCGCAAGCAGACAGGGTTGCAGTCACAAAACCAGCCGCAATCAGTAAGGCAAAGTTACTCGATTGCCGTGTAAGAGTCCTAAAAGCTTTCACGGAAGCTAATGGCACTGTTTTTTTTGATGGAGTTAACATAGTTGACTGAAGAAATGCCTGAGGGGGAGATGGGAGTTAGGTCAGTGGAGTTACCGATTCAGCCTGATTTGAGAGCCAGTCGTTTTCAGGCTCTAAGCTCTTTTGTTTAAACTACTGTATATTTACAGAGATAGAGTATTTTTCAAATAGGAGTATGACATAGATAACTCCGATAAATCAAGAAGCTTGAGGAATTCATATCAGCCTCACCTTTGCAGAGACTCTATGTGTAATCAGCAGTAATCTATTTTCTCTTCACAAGCCCTGCTCAGCTTGAAACATGACGGATGACGAGTTGTACGTCAAGCAATTAAGGACGACTTTATGCTACAGATGTTTGTACATCTGGGGACTGAGAGAAAGCCTTCGCTTTTCGCGGTTTGACATAAACTTGCTGCTGGGGTTGCAATTGCAATTGATCGAGGTTTTCCCGTGTCAGATAGGCTGTTACCTCCTGCCCATCCTTCAGTCTCAACTCAACTTCAACTTCCCAACCTAAATTGATAATGCGGTTAATCCTAGCTGGGCTAGAGTTGGCCTCTGGCTCGATTCCAATCACAATATCGTGGGGACGCAGAAAGACATGGGCACTTGGGGAATCAAGCCGAGAGAAGTGAAAGATTCCGGCAGTACTTGGCAGCACGTTCACAGGACCAACGAAGCTCATCACAAACGGAGTGGCTGGGTTGTCATAAATCTCGGCGGGAGTACCTACTTGTTCTACCCGACCTCGGTTGATCACCACAATTTCATCCGCTAGTTCCATTGCCTCTTCTTGGTCGTGAGTGACAAAGAGCGTGGTGACATTGACCTGTTCGTGTAAGTGTCGCAGTGAAGCTCGCAGTTCTTTGCGAACCTTGGCATCTAGTGCCCCAAACGGTTCATCCAGCAGCAGTACTTGAGGATCGACAGCCAAAGTTCTGGCTAGAGCAACCCGTTGCCTCTGTCCACCTGATAGCTGCGAGGGGTAGCGATCGCCCAAGCCTTGAAGCCGCACCAACTCCAACAATTCCTCTACCCGCTGCCGCACTTTAGCTTTAGACACTCGGCGCAACTCTAAACCAAAAGCAATATTTTGGCGGATAGTCATGTGCTTGAACAGGGCATAGTGCTGAAAGACAAAGCCGATGCCACGCGCTTGCACATTTTGGTGGGTTACATCCCGATCTCCGAGCCAGATTCTGCCACTGTCCGGAGTTTCTAAACCCGCAATCAGCCGGAGGAGGGTAGATTTTCCTGACCCAGAAGGTCCTAGTAGTGCGACTAGGGAGCCAGTTTTAATTTTCAAGTTAACGTGATCAACAGCCTGAAAGGAGCCAAATTTTCTGGAGACGTCCTCAACCCAAATGCCATCCATGAAGATTCCTGACTTGTGCCTGTATAATTTATTTGCTGACTTACCGGACATGTTACAAATAAAATGATCTCCGGTTTGCTTATCAATATACCGTATTTTTACTGAATCTCCAGAAAAATTTTTACCTCGCGTGAGGTTGACTTTTTGCTAGGTGTTTTGAGTTTCGCTCTGATTCAACTACGGTTAAGAAATCAAGATTAAGTATTCTTCTAGTAAAATGCTTTGTAGAACCAAGATCTAAGAGATTCTGATAAAATCCCTACCATTAACTCAGATGCGCTAACGAATATGTTGAAGGACTATAGAGGACTAGAAGTCACGACAGATTCAGAAGAGGCGATCACTGCCATAAACGAATTCGCTGAGCAGTTACTCGGCTACGGCAATCGGGCAGAAATCATCCTCAAAGGAGTAGAGGCTGATCCAAATGGCGTTATGACCAATGCCCATGCAGCAGCACTGCACCTTTTCGCAGAAAGTGCAGATGCCCCAAGACAGGCGGCACCCTACCTGGAAACAGCGAAAAAGTATTTGAAAACAGCTACAGAGCGAGAGCGACTGTATGTTGGGGCAATTGATGCTTGGGCAAAGGGCAACATTGATCGCGCTATTGCTCACCATGAGGAGATTGCCAGAGAATTTCCCCGCGATGTTGTTTCCGTTCAGATCGCTCAGTATCACTACTTCAACTTAGGCGACAACTACGGTTTGCTCCAGCTGATTGAAAAAGTCCTGCCAGCCAACCAGGAAAATCACTACATTCACGGGATGCTGGCCTTTGGTCTAGAGCAGTGTCATCGCTTGCCAGAAGCAGAAGCCGCTGGACGCAAAGCAACTGGGATGAACCGTCACGATCCTTGGGCGCACCACGCTGTCGCCCATGTGATGGAAACACAGGGAAGACTCGATGAAGGGATTGCCTGGATGGAGTCGCTTGCAGACGTATGGGAGGAATGCGGGACATTTTACACTCATAACTGGTGGCATACGGCCCTCTACTACCTTGATAAAGAAGATGTTGCAAAAGCAGTAGAAATTTATGACACCCACATTTGGGGGCGTGCCGATAGAGAGTACTCACAATGTCAAATTGATGCCATCTCAATGCTGTTACGGCTGGAACTAAGAGGGGTGGATGTGGGTCATCGCTGGCAGGAAATTGCCAACTACCTCAGCGGACGCATCCACGAGCATGTCCTACCATTTTTGGATTTGCAGTACATATATGCTCTGGCACGAACAGCGCAAGATGACTCTGTTACAGAAATGCTCGACAGCATTCAAGCTTATGCAAAAACAGCTAAACCATACCTCCAGCCAGCTTGGACTGAAGTGGCTGTCCCTGCTGCTAAAGGCATGGTTGCTCATGCTAGAGGAGATTGGGCGATCGCTGCGACTCAGCTCGGTTCAGTGCTGCCACGACTCCACGAAATTGGTGGCAGTCATGCTCAACGGGACTTGTTTGAGCAAGTCTATCTCGATGCCCTCATCCGTGCCGAAAAGAATCATCAGGCTCGCCAGCTGTTAGAAAAGCGAGCAGCAGCTCGTCACAATATCCCATCAATTCAGCGCGGACTCGCTATCACCCGTAAAAAGTTAGAGTTAACAGCTTAAGCGAATTAAGCGGCATAGAAATTTGAAGCTTGCATCGTCAAAAAAATGCTATGCTTCTCTGTAAAATACGGTTAGCCAGTCAACTTTAAGTACTTTAAGGCGTTAAACTCTCTGACTCCCAAGGTGAGTCATCAACCAACTGGGCAGGGAAGTGAGCGTTAGAAGCAAGGCGTGTTCCATCGTTAGGGGCATTTTATATGACATCTCAGTTAGAACAACTGACGAGTGGTGCTAATTCAAGACGGGTTTTAGGAAGCCAACTGTTCACTAGCGAGCGAGCAATTTCGTTGGGGTCTGTTCTAGTTGTACTGCTGCTTTGGTACCTCAGCACATCTCTGAAGTGGGTAAGTCCGCTGTTTCTGCCATCGCCTGCTGCTGTCTGGTCAGCCTTTATCGAGATTTTGCAGAACGGTTACAAAGGCAGTTCTCTGCTGTTTCACATCTACCAGAGCATGTATCGTTTGGTTGTGGCGCTCGTGTTGGCCATGGTGACGGCAATTCCATTGGGAATGCTGTGCGGCTTCTCAAAACCCGTTCGAGCAGCACTCGATCCCCTCATTGAGTTCTACCGTCCGCTGCCGCCACTGGCTTACTACACGCTGCTGGTGATCTGGCTAGGAATTGAAAATCCCTCCAAAATTGCGCTGCTGTATCTCGCAGCGTTTGCACCACTGTTTTTAGCAGTTGTCTCTGGTGTGCAGCGGATTTCAATTGACCGCATTAATGGCGCACGTTCCCTGGGTGCTTCGGGATGGCAGTTGTTTTTCTACATTGTGTTTCCATCCTGTCTGCCTGAAGTCTTCACCGGACTGAGAACCGCGATCGGGGTAGCGTACTCGACGCTGGTTGCCGCAGAAATGGTGGCAGCAGTCTCTGGAATTGGCTGGATGGTGCTGGATGCGAGCAAATTTCTCAGGAGCGATGTGATTTTCGTCGGCATCATTATTATGGGCGTCATTGCCGTTGCGATCGATGCTGGCATTCGTTGGGTGCAAAAATCTCAGATGCCCTGGATTGGTCACGATAGTTAATGCAAGGTTAAATTGATGCGATTGAAACGAAGAGATATTCTGTTAGCACTCGTTGGCTTGAGCCTGCCATTGGTAACTTCTAGCTGCGGTGGGGGGAACTCAGGTACGTCTTCTGGAACAACGACTGCTGCTTCAGGAGGAGGACAAGCACCAGATAAAATCCGCATTGGTTATCAAGTCATTCCCAACGGCGAGCTGCTAGTAAAAGCACTAGGTTTGGCAAAGCAGGCATTTCCCAATTCGCAGGTGCAATATATTAGCTTTGACTCTGGTCGAGATGTGAATACGGCGATCGCGGCGAACGGGATTGATTTCGGCTTGGTGGGTTCGGTTCCTGCTAGTGTGGGCATTGCTCGCGGCTTGCCCTACAACGTCTATTTCATTCACGATGTGATTGGCAGTGCAGAAGCGCTGGTTGCTAAGAATGGCATCAAGAGAGTCGCGGATATTAAGGGCAAGAAAATCGCCACCCCTTTCGGTTCAACGGCTCACTTTTCGCTGCAATCGCTGCTGAAGCACGAGAACATTCGAGAAAGCGAAGTGAAGATTATTGACATGCAGCCGCCTGAAATCGTTGCCGCTTGGCAGCGGGGAGATATTGATGGCGCTTATGTTTGGCAACCCAATCTCGGTAAGCTCCAAAAAGGTGGGGGAACCATTTTAATCACTTCAGCCGATCTAGCAAAGCAGGGAGTGGTGACAGCAGATTTGGGAGTTGTGCGCAAGGAGTTTGCCGACAAATACCCGCATGTCGTGAAACAGTATGTAGCAGTGCTTGACCAAGCGATCAAAACCTATCGGGATAACCCTGAAGCTGCGGCTAAGGCACTTGCAACTGAACTGAACATCACGCCTGAAGAGACCAAATCGGCAACGAAAGAATTAATCTGGCTGAATTCAACAGAGCAAAAAGACGCGAAGTATCTCGGCACCCCAGATAAGCCGGGTGAGTTTGCCAAAGTGCTGAAGGACGCGGCAGATTTCGTCGTTGCTCAGAAAACCATCACCTCAGCTCCCGACTTAGTCACTTACCAGCAAAACATATACAGCAAGGCTTTGTAAGTGTTGTTTGTCGTTTGTTGTTTGTTGTTTGACTAGACATCGTGGCAGTTGACAACTGACAACTTGAACGAGAGACATTGTCATCTAAATGTGGAACAGTTTATAACTCGGAGATCTTCATGACTTTTTATTCACCAAATACGATCGCGGCATCCAGCAGCCAAACGGGACCCGTGATCGCGCAGCTATCAAATGTTGGACTCACATTCGGAACTGGCAACAATCGGACTGAAGTCTTGCATGATATTGATCTGGAACTGGGATCTGGTGACTTTGTTTGTGTGCTAGGTGCTTCTGGCTGCGGCAAGACCACCTTGTTACGAGTTTTAGCAGGCTATCAGCGCCCTAGTCAAGGAACAGTAACGGTTTCGGGAAAAGCTCACACAGCACCAAACGCAGATGTTGGAGTTGTCTTTCAGCGTCCCAATCTCTTTCCCTGGTTGACTATTAGCAAGAATGTAGAGTTTGGTCCCAAAATGCGGGGAGTTGCCAAATTGGAGCGGCGACAGCGCGTTGCCGCTTCCCTGGACATGGTTGGGTTGGTTCATGCTGCCAATCTGCTTCCTTACCAACTCTCAGGAGGCATGCAGCAGCGGGCGGCGATCGCTCGGACTTTGGCAGCCGAACCCCAATTAATTTTGATGGATGAACCCTTTGGAGCGTTAGATGCTCTCACCCGTGAGTCAATGCAGATCCACCTGAAAGATATTTGGCAGCGCACCCACAAAACAATTTTTTTCATTACCCACGATGTTGAAGAATCTTTGCTGTTGGCAACTCGAATCATCGTGATGCACGCTGGCCCGGGTCGCATTGTGCATGATCTGGCAAATCCTTTTGTCCATAGGTCAGGAAGTGATCCTGGGAAGCTGCGCTTATCGAAAGAATTTGTGGAAATGCGGGAGTTTTTGGTGAGCAGTATTCAAAACGTGAATCCAGCGCCTGTTGGGGTTGCTTGATCATTCCAGCTTTGCACCATCTATTAAGACGCCAGTTCTATGTCTGTCTATATCCGCACTCGCATTCCCAAGACTTACCAGAAACAGCCAATCATTTCGAGACTAATCTCCCGCTACAGCTTAAACGTCAATATCGTAGCGGCTCTTTTGGGAACTCATGACCGTAACGATGGTTGGGTCGATCTAGAAATTCAAGGAAATCCTCAACAGGTAGAAGCAGGTCTTGCTTATCTTCGAACACTGAACATAGATATCTTTCAACTGACTCTTAAACACCTTTTGGAAGGTAAAGTAAAAAGTTCTCAATCCTTGGAAGTCACCGATGCAGATGTGCCAAGACAAATTCACACAATTATGGACAAGCCAAGCGATTTGACTGTGGAAGAAGGACAAACAACTCGGACGAAGTTCCAAGTCTGCATTCCCGAAAACTATCGCGCTCAACCTGTGATTGCAGAGCTAGTCTCCCACTATGGATTAACTATTAACATTATCAGCGCCCTCTTGGGAGCTGACACTCAAGATGATGGCTGGTTCGATCTGGAACTTTGGGGTAAGCGCAAACAAATTCTCTTCGGTCTGAGGTATCTAAGGCAACTGGGCTTGCAGGTTTGGTTGTAACTTCCCTACGCACACATACGCCTGCAATCGCTGACTAAATGGTGCTATTGCATTTTCTTAAAAAGACACACCAATGGACATGAGGGTTCGGCGAAATTCCACCCGTTCAGGAAGATTAATTGACAACACATCAATCGTTGTTCTTACAATTGCTGTGCGACCAGTTAGATAAGGTTCATCTCAAAGAAAATGTTCATTCCATTGGTCACAACGAGGATGGAACAGGCGCGTGACTCCATCAGTATCTGGATCAATGCCTGCAATGTTAGGCCCCTTGTATGCGTTGCAGTTGCAACATGAAAGATCAAGATTTGCTGCGTCTGATGAACCACGATGTTTTAGTGAGATGATGTGATCGATCTGAAACGGTAGGACATCGTATTTTTGGGGCATCCGGCAATACTCACAGCACAAATTAGCTCGTTATCAGACAAACTCACGCAGGGTGCCATCCATGTTCAATTGCTTTTTTGCAGCGATTGCCGCGCTTTGGCATGAAGCAGATTTAGAAAATTCCCGACTCGTAGATATTTTTCGATTTCCTGGCGTTCGGTCTCGTTCAGTAACCCATGATTGTTTTTCTCGGCTAGCTCATTCACGTAAGTAATATCTACGGATTGAAACCGTAAGTTCAGGAGCAGATGAGAAACTTCTCGAGAGAGATTGCCATTCTCGCTATGAACAATGCGGGCAAAAATATCCGCTTCAGTCAAAGAGGCTGGTATCTGTAGCATGTTTTTTAGACCCAAAGATTTCGAGTCACAAGAATTTGTGCTTTCTTAGTATAGCTGAGCTAACAAAGGCATTTTGGCATGTGAATGAGATCGCTTGTAAACAGCTCGGTTCGGTTCAGGACAGCCCTCCATACAAAATCAGAGCAAAAACTAAATGAAGCCATTGCGCTTCAAGAACTAGATTTAGACACGCAACAGCTTAAAACCTAAAGGTGGTTCGTATCGTACCGACGTAGTCTGTACCGTTGCTGCTGTTGTCTTCTGGATCGAGGATGACGAACACACCAGGAGTAATGTCAATATTGTCGGAGACCGCGTAGCGGTAGAAGCCCTCTATATGATACGAGGTGCTGCCATCTCGGCGTTTTCTAGTGACAGGCACACCGTTGGTGACAAAGCTTTCTCGTACGCTATCGTTGTTGACGAGTTTAGGTGGTTGACCAAACACAAAGCCAAGCAAGCTGCCCTTTTTACCAAAGTCAGGAAATGCCAGACCGCCAGCATAGTAGGTAATATCGGCCTTGCTGCCTGTTGGACCAGTTAGAGTCGCACCGTTAGCGCCTGCGGTTGTGCTAAATTTCACGTTGCGTTCGGCGATCGCCTGAGTGTAGCCGCCCCAACCGAAAATAATAAACTGAGGACTGACGCGGAAGCTGGCTTCCACACCGTATTGGTTCGCAGAGGTGGGGACGCTCCCAAAAGGCGCGTTTGCCAACTGGCTGCCTAGACCCTCCACAATGTTAATCACGCCATTCCGTCTGCTGGAATTATCGTAGGTGCGGGCATAGGTAAGACCCAAACCAAAGGCTTTAGTCGGTTGGAAGTCTATTTGAGCAACAGCTTCATAGGAACCAGTGACGACACCGAAACTACGACCGGGGTTATTAGCTGTCGGTACGAGATAAGCTAAGTCGAGACCGATCGGTCCTTGAGAATTGACGTGCAGACTCACCCCAGCACCTCCACCAGTCGTTGTGATATTGGCACCTGTCACGAGGCTGTTTTGCCCCAGACGCAAGATCGGACTCATTCTCCCGTAGCGAGAGACTGCACCACGGGCACTACTCTCTAAGGGGCTGAAGGAAGGGAAGCCTCTGTCAATCAATTCAACGTTAGCGGCATCAACTTCGAAAACGACTTTGTTAGTTAAGGGAACTCTATAGAACAATTGGTCAACGAAGGTACTGTTAGATTCATCACCTTCAAACGCCAGACGGGTCATGTTCGTACCTGTGACAGCAGGTCCAATTGAGGTGGTATTTCGAGACTGCAAGCGCACTCTCAACAGGTCTTTACCGCTAAAGCTGGTGTTCAAAGCTAGACGCACCCGGTCAGAAAAAGTGGCGTTGTCTTTGAGATCGGCACTCGTGGCTGTGGATCGACCTGAAATAACTGCCTGTCTGCTACCAGTGAAACCATTCAGAGCAAAAATTGCTTCTCCAACCAGCTTCGTGGTCGTGGAGAACTGACGCGCTTCCA
>CAXUIV010000145.1:0-9324 GCA_964250875.1 uncultured bacterium | reverse complement strand
ATTAGGCTACACGGCCAGAAATCGTTGAACGACATCATGACTCAGATCACTCGTCAGTCCAGAGGCAACAATGCCTCCTTTTTGCATGGCGTAGTAGTAGTCAGCTTGCCGGACGAAGTGCAAATGCTGTTCCACCAGTAAAACTGAGATTCCAGTAGAGGCAACAATGCCGCGTACAGCTGCCTCAATTTCTAAAATAATTGACGGCTGGATGCCCTCTGTCGGCTCGTCTAGTACAAGAAGTTGAGGGCGTCCCATCAAGGCACGAGCGATCGCCAGCTGCTGTTGCTGGCCACCGCTCAGGTCGCCACCCATGCGAGCGAGCATTGATTTTAGGACTGGAAACAGAGTAAAAATATCTTCCGAAATCTCCTGCTTGCCAGTTCTACCCTTTGGTCGCGCTTCCAGCCCCAGCAACAAATTTTCCTTCACCGTCAAACGGGGAATAATTTCTCGCCCTTGAGGAACATAGCCAATTCCCAGTTTTGCCCTTTGATCAGGTGATTTTGAAGTTATGGGCTGACCAGCAAGAGAGATCGCACCAGCGCGGGGTTTAAGCAATCCCATTACCGTCTTTAACAGAGTGGTTTTGCCAACGCCATTGCGTCCAATCAAACAAACCATTTGTCCGGAGGGAACACTCAGATCCACATCACGCAAAATGTGGCTTTCGCCGTAGTAAACATTTAGACCAGAAACTTGCAGCATTAGCTCTAATTTCAGATTTTATTATGGGTGGCACTGCCAACCTACTCATCACTTTTACCCAAATACACCTCAATCACGCGAGGATCGTTCTGCACTTCATCAATATTGCCTTCGCACAGAACTGACCCTTGATGCAGCACCGTCACCTTTTGCGCAATTTGGCGGACGAATTCCATATCATGCTCAATCACCACAATCGAGTGACTTTGGGCTAAAGCTAAAAGTAACTCTCCCACTCGTTCTGTTTCCTCATCAGTCAAACCAGCAACAGGTTCATCTACGAGCAGGAGATCGGGCGACTGAGCTACCAACATCCCAATTTCCAACCGCTGCTTTTCACCATGGGCGAGTAAACCCGCTGGGATGTCGGCATTCAAGCTTAAGCCAATAGTTTCTAGTAAACCTGCTACCATGCTGCGTTCGGCACCGGAGGCACGGCCAAACAAAGTGGGGAAAACATTTTTGTGGCGGTTGCTAGTAATTTCTAAGTTTTCTCGAGACGTCAAATTAAGGTAAACCCGGGGTGTCTGAAACTTACGACCAATGCCCAAGCGAGCAATTTGATATTCCGAAAGCGATCGCTGCCGTAAGTGCTTAGCGCTGCCTATTGTCCGTCCCTTAAATAGCACCCGTCCCTCTGTCGGTCTGACCTTGCCAGTAATCACATCTAGAAACGTCGTCTTCCCAGCCCCATTAGGACCAATCACCACCCGCAGTTCACCAGTTTCTACACTAAAATTCAAATTATTCAGCGCCTTGAACCCATCAAAACTAACGGTCAAGTTCTCAGTTTCCAAGATTTTTGCGCTCATTCTCCACCTCTGGATCTGTTTCAAGACTGGGATAAGTATCCACCTGCTGACGGCGTCCTAGCAGTGCTTGCAGCCGACCAACGCCTTGACCACGGAACCATCCAATTAAACCATCCGGAAGCACCGTCACGACAATCAAAAACAGCGCCCCCTGAAAAAATAGCCAGACTGCTGGGAATTGTTCGCTCAAAAAGCTTCTACCAAAGTTGACCAGCAGCGCTCCCAACACTGCCCCCACCAAAGTAGCCCGACCTCCCACCGCCACCCAAATCACCATTTCGATCGAGAAAGCGATATCCATCGCCCTCGGCGAAACAGAGCCACTTTGCAGCGTATACAGCGCCCCAGCAATACCGGCTATCCCAGCCGAAACAGCAAAAACTAGAACTTTAAAATCTGTTGGGTCGTACCCCAAAAAGCGCACCCGACTCTCATCATCCCGAATTGCTACAAGCAGACGTCCAAAACGTCCAGTCGTCAGCCATCGGCAAAGAGCATAGGCCGCAACCAAAAACAATACAGTAAGAGTATAGAAAACAAACTGTGTGCGTGAGTCACTCACCGTCGCTCCAAACAGCGTAGTAAAGTCAATCAGCCCATTCGTACCGTTAAACAGCTTTTGCTGCCCATTAAAAAAATTAAAAAAGACAATCGTTGCAGCCTGGGTCAGGATCGAAAAGTAAACACCCCGAATCCGGTTACGGAACACCAAGTACCCCAGCACCCCTCCCAACAAAGCAGGGATAACCACTACAGCACCAACAGCAAAAGGAAACGAATAGAACGGCTTCCAAAAACCAGGCAGTTCCGTCACCCCATACAGCCCCATAAAATCAGGCAACTCACCCTGTGGCACCTGTAGCTTCAGGTACATAGCCAGCGCATATCCACCTAGCCCAAAAAACACCCCGTGCCCCAAACTCAGTAGCCCCGTATAGCCCCAGATCAAATCAATTCCCAGCGCCACAATCGCCAGCGCCAAGAATCGCCCCAACAGAGTTAAGCGAAAACCCGAAAGCACAGCAGGCATCACAAAAATAAGCAGCAGGGCAATCCCCACCACCGCCCCAACCTCAACCAACAACCGTCGCCTACCCTTCCCCATCCTTCCTCCGCGCCCTCTGCGCCTCTGCTGTTCGACCCTCTTTTCCCCTCCTCTCCCTCTCCCCTCTTTCCCTAAACATCAACCGCACGCCCCTTCTGCGGAAAAATTCCGGCAGGCTTGACCTGAAGAAAAGCAATAATCAGGACGAACACCATCACCTTCGCCATACTAGTCGTAGCAAAGAACGTGAAGAAATCCGCCAGTGGCTTCACAGGCGTCAGCAGTAGCGCCAAAGTACCAGAACCAATCAGATAGTTCGCCGTACCAATCACCAACGCTGCCACAATCGTGCCGACTAACTTACCGACACCACCGACAACCACAACCATAAACGTATCCACAATATAGTTTTGACCCGTGTTCGGTCCCACTGAACCAAGCAGACTAATTGCACATCCAGCCACCCCCGCCAACCCAGAACCCAGCGCGAAAGTCAGCGCATCAACCTTTTGAGTAGGAATCCCCAAACAGGCACTCATGCTGCGATTCTGTGTCACAGCGCGAATTCGCAATCCCCAAGCAGAACGCTGCAAAAAAGCATAAATCGCTGCAACGCAGACAATTGTGAGTCCAATGATAAACAGCCGCGCAGAAGGTAGCTGAAAATTCCCCAACGGTATACCGCCCCGTAACCAGCTTGGAGCTGTCACATCTACATTCTGAGCGCCGAACCAGGGCTGGGTGACTGCCAATTGGTACGTTTGGCTCAGTAACTTACCGGTGGCGATCGCCACTCCCAAAGAAAGCGGCAACAGCACCGCCACGACCCAACCTTGAATCCGATCGAAATCTGGACGGCGACGGAGAACCCATAGTCCACCAAAAAACAAAATGCAAAACACCCCTATTCCGATCATCAACACCCAGCTAACGCTACGGACAAACTGCTGCAAAATCAAGCTAACGCCCCAGGTTGCTAGCAGGGTTTCTAGTGGACGTCCATAGAGAAAGCGAATGACTCCCCGCTCTAGAATTACCCCCACGGCACCTGCTACCAGGAAAGCCATAATTAGGGCAACGAAGATGTACAGATCGAACCAAGGACTACCCAGGGGTTTGAAGACATTTTGCACGATGTATGTTGTGTAAGCCCCTAGCATCATCAGCTCACCATGAGCTAAGTTGATTACGCCCATCAGCCCAAACACAATCGCTAGACCCAACGCTGAAATTAACAAAACAGCACCAATACTGATGCCGTTGAACAAACCATCAAACAGTCCTGCTAGCACATTTTTCTTCCTCATCTAAGATCAGACAAGATCAAAGATTCTCGCGCAAAGGCGCAGAGGCGCAAAGGTTGCTGTAGCTTTGTCTTGGCGTCTTGGCGCGAGCAAAATTCTTACGTTGTTTTGTACTTACCACCCTTACTTGGGTTAGACCAATCGCAAGCGTAGCCCTTGGTTTCTTTCACAAATTGATTCCAAGGCACGGGTGCAACTGCTTTATCAGACGCATAGACGACCTTAAATTGACCGTCCGACTGAACCTCACCGAGGCGGACGAATTTGGATAAGTGATGATTGTTGTTCAAAGTCACCTTGCCTTCAGGTGCATCAAAGGTCTGCCCCAGTGCGGCGGTGCGGACCTTTTCGAGATCGTCAGATGTCTTCGCCTTTTCGACCGCTTGTTTCCACAGGTAAACCATAATATACGCTGCTTCCATCGGGTCGTTTGTCACCCGATCCTGGCCGTATTTCTTCTTGAACGCCTCAACAAACTTTTTGTTAGCAGGTGTATCAACAGATTGAAAGTAATTCCAAGAGGCGTAATGACCTTTGAGGTACTCTGGCCCGATTGATTTAACTTCCTCTTCAGCGATACTGACTGACAGCGTAGGATATTTATCCGGCCCTAATCCTGCACCCTGCATCTGTTTGAAGAGAGCCACGTTGCTATCACCATTAAGAGTGTTGAAAATGACGCCACCGTTTGGTAGAGCTGCTTTAATCTTGGTGATGATTGGTGTCACTTCCGTGTTACCCAAAGGCAAGTAATCCTCACCGACTGTTTTGCCACCTTTTGCTTCCAGCTGCGCCTTGATAATCGTATTAGCAGTACGAGGAAAAACGTAGTCGGAACCGATCAAGAAAAACTCTTTTCCTTTGTTTTTCAGCAGCCAATCAACTGCTGGCTCAATCTGTTGATTCGGAGCTGCACCAGTGTAAAAAATGTTTTTGGAACACTCTTGCCCCTCATACTGTACTGGGTACCAGAGGATGTGGTTTCTAGCTTCAAACACTGGCTTAACATTCTTGCGGCTGGCAGAAGTCCAACAGCCGAAAACTGATACGACCTTATCTTGATCGATCAATTTGGTAGCTTTCTCCCTGAATGTATCCCAATTTGAAGCACCATCTTCAACAATGGCTTGAATCTTTTTCCCTAGCACCCCACCGGAGTTGTTAATCTCCTCAATTGCCAGTTGTTCAGCATCTACCACACTCTTTTCACTAATTGCCATAGTGCCGCTGAGGGAGTGCAAGATGCCCACTTTGATCACGTCTCCCCCACCGCTGGAACTGGTGCTAGCAGCAGGAGAGGCAGAGGCAGATGGGCTTGCCGCTGAACTTTCTGTAGCACTTGGGGGATTGTTGGCACAAGCCTTCAGCAAAAAACTGGTGCCAAATGTAGCTGAGCCATATACTAAAAATTTGCGTCGATTGATACGTCTTGTCATTTTTGTGATATGTCCTTCTGTTACTGACTCACACTAACCAGTGTGGATTCTGTAAAACATACAACACTTTAATTGTGATACTAGTGGAGGATTTTGGTAAATAATTGTATCCAAGAGTACAAAACACGGTCATCAACTCTAATAGCCTAGTGTAAAAATTAACTTCTAACTAAGCGTCAGCAGAGAATCAAGCACAGGTTAAGGATTCCTGGAATCTAGCGTGTTTTGGATCTGAATCAGTGCTACAGGCAAAACAATTAACTTTGTGGAATTGCTGTTAGCTACTTCTCTCTGCTAATCTGTCTCAGAAAAAAGGTGTGTTCAGGAGTGAGGATAGATGCATAAATTTTTGTTGCGCGTACTGCTACTTTTCCCAGTAGTTTTGGTTTCCCCTTGCCTAATTTGGCGAAGCGCGATCGCCAAAGAAGTAGATCCCGTCAGTCAAGCCTCGCGTCCTGGTCCTTCCGCATCAGAAGTGAAGCTAGCCGCAGCCGACAAGTTACCGGCGCAAAATATAAGTTCTGCTCCCTCCATCGTTCCATCTCCTGATCCCTCCGTTTCTCTAGCTGCACCTACACCCTCGGTAACTGAAACACCTTCAGTGCCTGTTGTTCTCCCAGAGGAAGAGAATAACGACCCAAGTGATGATCCCATGTCGCAGGTGACATCTGTATCGCAGTTGGGAGACGTCAAGCCAACAGATTGGGCTTTTCAGGCACTACAGTCTTTGGTGGAAAGATACGGCTGCATCGCTGGGTATCCTGATCGCACCTACCGAGGCAATCGGGCATTGACGCGGTACGAGTTTGCCGCCGGTTTAAATGCTTGCCTGAATCGAGTCAACGAACTGATTGCGGCAGCAACATCTGATCTCGTTCGCAAAGAGGATATAGCCACTGCCCAGCGGCTGCAAGAGGAATTTGGACCAGAACTCACCGCCCTGCGCGGACGTGTGGATATTCTAGAAGCCCGCACGGCTCAAGTGGAAGCCAACCAGTTTTCCACTACCACCAAACTGAACGGCGACGTTTGGATCGACTTCACAACAGCCAAATCCAGTGGTGGTAGCGTGAGACTTGAGGGCACACGAAGCTCAGTTAACGACCCTCTGGCTGCCTCTATAGCTTTGAGAAACGCTGGACGAGATCCAGTGACGAATAGACCTTTAGTCCAAAAAGTCGGTAATCCTAACCCAACACTGAGCGAATTTGTCTGGCTCAACTTGAACACTTCCTTCAGTGGTAAAGATGCTCTGGTGCTTCAACTCGCGTCGGGGAACGGTAACTCCCCCGCTAACCAGTTTGCTTCTGCTGGCCAGTACAACACTTTTGGCGTGCCGTTTTTCGACCAGACGGCTGGCATCGTTAATGGTGTCAGCGACGTGATCGTGCGAGAGCTGTTCTACAGCTTTCCCATTACCAGTCAAGTTCAAGCCGTGGTTGGACCTCGGATTAACTGGTACCGCTACTTTGACAACAACCGCTTCACCTTCATCTTTACAGGAGCAAGTAGCTTTAACTCTAGTGGCAGTACCTTGCTCAACTCGATTGACCGGGGTTCTGGTGCTGCTATCCTGCTTAAACCGAGCAAGCAGTTACAGCTGAACCTTGCCTACATAGGTGAGAACACAGAATACCTACCAGCGGGTCTATTCAACTCGTCATCTAACCCCACCCAAGGTTTGTTTGGTGGCAGTTACACCGCCACAGCCGAGTTAACCTTCTCACCCGTTGACACTTTCAACATCAGATTCCTCTACGACCGTGGCCGCCACCAGCAAATCTTTGGGACAATTGGCGGCGCAACCGGAGAACCACTTTACGGAACGGCAGATGACGGTCAAGGAGGCCCGCTTAAAAGTGCTACTTCTGATACCTACAGCGTCAACTTTGATTGGCTGGTTACCCCTAAATTTGGTTTGTTTGGGCGTTACGGCTACGGTAGTACCCATCTATCTCCAGTCAATACGGCTATACCTAAAGGCGATGTTAATGCTCAAGCAGTTCAGGCTGGACTTGCTTTTCCTGACTTTGGTAAGGCGGGAGCATTGGGAACCTTCTCGTTTGTCATTCCGTTCTCAGTTTTAAATGGTCGGAGATTTTTAATCTCTAACGTCGGCAATGGCGGCGTTGAATACGATTTTGAAGGGACTTACTTCTACCCGCTAACCAACAACATTGCGATTGTTCCAGCGTTCTACTACATTATGCATCCCAATAACTTCAGTAACAATCCTGGTGTCATCGTGGGTAACGTGCGGGCACAGTTTAGCTTTTGAGGGCAAAGGGCAAATTATCTGGCTTCTGGCGACTGTAAGGGAGCAAGGGTTTATAGCTCCTTACCAACATCTCCAATGTGATGCGTCATCAGTGGGAGGTTGAGGCTCGTACTGAATTGAACCCCATGCCCTATGCCCTATGCCCCCGAATTGGATAAGCCTTGTCTAACTCTAAAAGCGTATGCAGCAGTACATTTGCTCCCTGAGTGCATTGTTCAGGTGAGGTGTACTCTGCTTCCGAGTGGCTGAGGCCCGACCGACTTGGAACAAAAATCATGCCCATATCGGTCATGCGGCCAATCTCCAGCGAGTCGTGTCCCGCACGGCTGGGCAGGTGACAATGCGTCAGTTCAAGTTGTTGACACACTCCTTCAATGATTGCCTCAACCTGGGGTGCTGATGGAGTCGGTTCAACGCTCAACAACGGCGTAATCTTGATGTCGGTGTGGGTGTCAGCCGCGATCGCCTGCACTGTCTGCGCGAGTTGCTCCATCATGTCGTCTAAACACTTTTTTGATAAATCTCGCATATCCACCGATAGCTGAACCTGACCGGGTACAATATTGACGGCATTTGGGGAAACATCTAAATAGCCAACGGTTGCTACAGGTTGACTTGGCATCCGCCTAGCCAGATTTCGCACAGCTAGCACCACCTCGGCTGCTGCAACTAAAGCATCTTGACGCATGTCCATTGGAGTCGTGCCCGCATGATTCGCCTGTCCAACAACGGTGATTGCCTTGCGCTGCATTCCCACAACCCCTCGAACAATGCCAATATCGTTTCTGGTTCGCTCTAAAACAATTCCTTGTTCAACATGAAGTTCAACAAATGCCGCTACGTCGGAACGAGTCCGCTTTGCTGTCGCCAGGGCATCCCAATCGCCACCGAGCGTTTCCAAACACTCTTGAATTGACTTACCGAGTTTGGTTTGATAACGTTCGGGTGAGTCGAGCAAGACGGTTCCAGCCATTGCTTGACAGCCGATCATGGTATTTTCTTCATCGGTGAAAACGATCGTCTCAAAGGGATGGTTGAGGCGCAGATCGTGTTCACGCAACGTGCGTGCGACTTCAATTCCGGCCAGCACTCCCAATACACCATCAAACCGTCCACCAGAGGGAACGGTATCAATGTGTGACCCGGTAGCCAGTGCAGGTCCGGAATAACGTCCGGCGTAAGTGCCAATCAGATTGCCAGCGGCATCTGAACGCACTGTCATTCCAGCATCGTTCATCCATTGCTGCACCAGATAACGAGCTTGCAGCGTTTCTGGTGTAAAGGCAAGGCGACAAATGCACCCAGAAGGCTGTCTGCCAATTTTGGCCAGACGGTTAATGCTGTCGTTGAGGCGATCGCCGTTCACCAGTGGCATCGAAACAAGGGTCTGATTCATATTTTTTAAGCTTAGTTAAATAACGCTAGGATTGAATTGCCAAGAGTGTCTGTCCAGCAGCAACCATCTGTCCTTGGGTGCAGAGAACTTTAATCACCCTACCGGCAATAGGGGCTGTAATCGCAATCTCCATTTTCATGGATTCCAGCACCACTAGGCGATCGCCCACCGCCACTGTTGCTCCCTCCTCTACGACAATTTGCCACACATTTGCCGGGACATGTGCCACCACAACTTGGCTATTGGGCGGCAGATCGAGTGCTGCGTCGTCAGGCGGTGCTTCGTCAGCGGCGTCTACAACCAGCAAATTGCTTGCTGCCCAACGTTCGCGTTCTGCCTCAAATG
>CAXUIV010000144.1:0-9325 GCA_964250875.1 uncultured bacterium | reverse complement strand
TTATCGCGATGCAAGCTGGAGGTCAAGAATGGACTGATACACAACTTGCAGCTAGGGGCAAGAGAGGTCATGGTCTTCAGTCATGTTGGGGAAAGGGCAAAGGGTCAAACCCTGGTACGTGTCCAACTCAACGGTGTTCAGAGTCAACCCGGTGAAATTATTGTGGTGACTGGGGATTGTCCAGAGTTAGGTAACTGGGATATTGCTAAAGCTTACCCGTTGGAGTACATCAACTCAAACACCTGGTTTGCCGAGATTCCCTTCAATGAAAGTGCTGGAAAGCTGATTGCTTACAAATATGCCATGTGGCGTGAAGGTAAATCGCCGTTACGCGAGAATTTAGTTGCTCGTCGCTGGTTTTTAGCGAGTGAGGGAACGGTTAAATGGCGAGACACCTGGGCATCGGGACGCGAGTCCTAATCCAAAAGGGAAGGGGCAAGGGGAAAAGGGGGAACTAGAGTTCAAAGTTCCCTTATTAAGGAGGATTTAGAGGGATCTCCAATGCTGAATTCAGTAGAGTGAGCTATGTCCACGGCAACCATAGACCTGTGACAAGAACTCGACAGATCGCTACTGACTAATTAGCAAAGCAACAGGAAAATCTTTCAGAATATCACCAACTAGCACTGTACGATCACTGTTCATGGTTTGAGCAGTGATTGCATCTTTCCAAGCTGAGGGCATTTCCTGAGGCAAATTAATCCGAGTGTCAGCCCAGACTGCTTCTTTCAGGGGATACTCCCCTGGCTCAATTAAGCCGGTTAAAAATCGAGGAGCAACAGCTATGGCTACACGATCGCCAAATTGTCTAGCAAAGGCGACAACATTCTCCTTGAACTTGCCAGTCACTTCGAGGGGGAGGTAATTTCCCTGTTGAAAAACTTCAAGATTTTGTTTCCTGGCTTCCAGTACTTTGGCAATCAGAAAAAGCTTGATCCTGCCGTCTTCTTTGGTTGAGAGTAACTCAGCAATGAGGCCCAAAACATCCTTCGTAGCTCTATCCTTGATGTCTTTTAGGAACGATACTCGCTGCTCAAAGTCAACTGGACGCCGGTTGTCCGGGTCTACGAGACTCAAATCCCACAACTCCGCTCCCTGATAAAAGTCAGGTACACCAGGGGCTGTAATCTTCAGCAAAGTCTGGGAGAGAGAATTGTATACGCCATAATCAGCTACTCTCTGCTGAAAAGGCAGAAACTCTTTTAGGAACTGATTATCTTCAGCCGGATCCAGCACTTTCTCGACAAAGGCGACAAAACCTTCCTCATAATCAGTGTCAGGTCTAAGCCAAGCTGTATGAGCTTTAGCCTCTCTGATTGCCTTGGTGACGTAGTCTTTCATCCGCTCCACAAACTGCGGTCGCTCACTTTCAGCAAACGGAAAAGCACCAACCAACATCTGGTAGAAGAAGTATTCGTCATTCCGGTCAGGCACAGTTCGAACTTTAGATTTGCGTTTCTTGTCAGCGTTGCGATCGCTCCAAACTTTTACCTGCTTTTCCCATTCTTCTGGAATTTCTGACAGCACATTAATTCTCGCCCTGACATCTTCACCTCTTTTGGTGTCATGGGTTGCTGTCGCATTCATCTTGTGAGGCCAGCTAGACTGCTGCTTTTGATTGAACTCGTGAAAGTCTGTAAGTGTAACGCCAAACTGGTTAGGATTGCCACCGACTTCATTGAGAGACAGAAGACGGTTGTAGACGTAAAGAAGTGTGTCCTCAATTCCTTTTGCCATCAGCGGACCAGTTAACTGCTGTAGCTTCATGACAAAGTGACGCTGTAGTTCTTTTTGTTCTGGTGTTAAAACTTCCTCATCTTCCAGCAGAAGTAATTTCTCGATGTAGTTCAGTTCTTTTAGGAGTAACGGTACTCGCTCTTTGGCTATAGCGATTACCTCCTGTATGTACAGGCGATCAACTTCCCTTAATCCCTCCTGATTAATGTATGTTCGGTAAACTGGGAAGAAGGTCAACACCTCTGTCAGTGCTCTTTGTAAACCATGTTGGGTAAAATCATTTCCCTCTCTGGAGTAGCCAGATACCCTTTTCAGGAGTTGAGCTAGGTTATCTACATCTCCAGCTAAATTTTTGTCAATGATTAGCCTTTTCTTATCCCTGAATAGTTGCTCGTAAGGAGTGTTAAAGCCGGTCAACCTCGTATAAATTTCGCTAAACTGCTCTTGACTCTCACTTTGGCAGAAGATGCCGTTAACATAGTTCAAAAAGTCATAGCCACTTGTTCCCTGAATTTGCCAGAAATCGGGCAAGTCTTCTTTTTGTTCCAATATTTTCTCTACTGTGATGTAAACATCTCCTATTTTCTCCCTGAGACGTTTGAGATATTCTGTTGGGTCGTAGAGTCCATCAATGTGGTCAATTCTGAGTCCATTCAGCTTTCCAGACTCTACTAGTTGACTGATCAAAGCGTGAGTTTTGTTGAAAACCCGCAATTCTTCAACTTTCACGGAGATTAATTCGTTGACGGTGAAAAATCTCCTATAGTTGATCTCTTCCGCTCCTACTTTCCAAAAAGACAGGCGGTAGAACTGTTCTGCTAAAAGATTATCTAGACGGTTAAAAGTGTCTGGCTTGCCCGGTTCTCCATTGAAGAATGCTATGTTGCCATCAATAAATTCTTTTACCTCTGAATTTTGAGTGTAGAGTTCCCACAAAAGTCCTTTGACAAATGCTATCTGGTCATACCTTTCTTTTCCTTTTGGCTCATCATCTGTATTTCTTAATAGATAAAGGATACCCATCACCTTGATAAAGTCTGGATGATATCTTCCTAGAGATCTTGTCAGCTTACCCAGGTTGTAGATTATGAATTGAGCGTAAGTTTCTATTTTTACAGGCAGCCTAAGACCGTAGTAGTTTATGCTTAGTCCAGCCTCGTCGTACTGAAGTTGAATTTCGCCGTTCTCTAGACAATCCCCATAGTAGTTGCCTAGCAGAGGCGCAAGCACTCGCCCTCTAATCGATTCATAGGGATGATTCCAATCAATATCAAAGTAGTCAAATGATTCGGAATCAGGACCGTTTTCTAATACGTCCATCAACAATAGGTTTTGGCTATCATAAGCCATGTGGTTGGGGACGATATCCTGTAGCCAGCCTAAGTTGTGACGCTGTAGTTCGCCTACGAGTGTTTCGAAGTTTTCTTCTGTTCCTAGCTCGGGATTGAGTTGATTGGGGTCAACGACGTCGTAGCCGTGGGTGCTGCCTGCTTTTGCTTTGAATATGGGTGAGGCGTAGAGTTCGGAAATTCCTAGTTCAGCTAGGTAATTGACGATTTGATGGGCTGCTTCAAATGTGAAGGCGGAGTTGAATTGAATTCTGTATGTTGATGTTGGAATTCGCATGTGGGAGGGGTATTTGTGGGAATTTTTTGACGAACCGCAGAGACGCAGAGAGCGCAGAGGAGTGGTTTGTTGCTTAGTTAAGATGAGTACTGCCTATCCCATTAATCTATAGTTGGTACAGACTGAAGCTTTGAGGGGGGATGGTTGATTCTTGGTTGGGAGTGGGTTTTTCGGGTAATGTGGCACCTGGACCCATCCATTTGGGGTCAGCAGAGTCTAGAATTTTTCGCCAGTTGCCGCTGGGTAGCGTTTTCAGAGTGACGTTTTTGGTGTTGAAGTTCATGATGGCGAAGATTTGGCTTTCGTTGCTCCAGCGACGAAGTAGCACCAGTTTGTCCTCTTCTACACTGGATGCTTCTAAGTTCTGCTTGTCTAGGTTTTTCAGGGCTGGGATTGTGCGGCGGAACTGGATTAGGAGTTGATGCAGTTCCCATAAGGCTTTGTGTTTGCCTTCTTTTCGATCTTCCCACCTCAGTTTAGACTTTTGAAAGGTTTCAGGACCTTGAGGATCTGAGTACTCTCCTTCTAGGTGAAAGGCGGAAAATTCCTTTTTTCTTCCTGCTCTTACTGCTTCAACGAGGTCGGGGTCCGTGTGGCTCACGAAGTAGAGGAATGGGGATGATTCCCCGTACTCTTCACCCATAAATAGTAGAGGAATGTTGGGTGAGAGTAAAAGCGCTCCGGCAGCTAGTTTTGCTCCTTCAAAGGATACGAGATGAGACATGCGCTCGCCTAGCATGCGATTACCAACCTGGTCGTGATTTTGGGTGCAAACAACGAATTGACTACCGGGAAAAGCACTGGCGTCACTGCCGTGGTAGCGTCTACGCTCAGGTGAGTACTGCCAGGAATAAACAAAGCTCTCTTTAAAGGCTTTTGCTAACTGTTCGCATCTGCCGAAATCTTGGTAGTATCCGATCTGCTCGTTCGTCAGCAGCGTATGCAGTGAGTGGTGGAAATCGTCACTCCACTGAGCGTCCATTCCCTGACCGCCCACTTCGCGATCGCGGATGACTCGTACATCGTTGAGATCGCTTTCAGCAATGAGATATTTCTTCCTGCCGCCTGTAGAAAGGGCGGCAACTCTTTCTGACAGTTCTTGCAGAAAGTGCTTCGCGCCTAGGTCATAAATCGCATGGATCGCATCCAGTCTCAGCGCGTCAAAGTGATAATCTCGCAGCCAGTAGAGGGCGTTCTCAACGAAGTAGTTACGGACTCCCGCGCTGTGAGCATCATCGAAATTAACGGCACTTCCCCAAGGCGTGCGATAGGTTTCTGTAAAATACGGTCCATACTGACTGATGTAATTTCCTTCTGGACCGAAGTGGTTGTAAACGACATCCAAAATGACTGCTATTCCTTGTTGATGCGCAGCATCGACAAGTTGCTTCAAGCCTTCTGGTCCACCATATGAGTTCTGCACGGCATAGGGATAAACACCGTCGTATCCCCAGTTGCGATCGCCCGGAAATTGGGCAACTGGCATAATCTCAATGGCATTTACTCCCAATCTGCTTAGCTCTGGAAGTTGAGGAATAACTGCTTCAAAGGTACCAACAGGAGTGAAAGTGCCAACGTGCAGTTCGTAAATGATCATTTCCTCTAAAGGAATGCCAGCCCACTCCGCATCACGCCAGGTGAACGCGCCGGAATCGACCACTTGAGAAGGTCCATGCACGCCCTGTGGTTGAAATTTTGAGGCTGGGTCTGGTCTATCAGTGGTTCCTTCAAGTTTGTAGAAGTAAAGCGTTCCAGGTTCGACATCTGTAGCTGTTAGCTTCCAATAACCCTCTTCTTTTTGCATTGGCAGAAGGCGCTTTTCCGGAGAGACAATTTGTACGGCTACCTCTTCCAGAAAGGGTGCCCAAACTGTAAATTCACACTGACTTGATCCCTGATAATCTGCACCAATCTTCACTGCCAAATCCTCGCTTAAAACTTACTACTCCTACTACCCTACGCGGCGTAACACCACCACTGATCGCTCTGTGACTGGCACAGACTTAGCGTCTGTATAGATCGTGCCATCCTCAACAAAATCAGGCTCTTTGGTATCAATAACAACAGTCCACTCTCTGTCTTGCAATCCAACTGGTAAGGTAAACTCAATCAGCTCATAGTGGGCATTGAAGAATATGCAAAAGCTCTCATCAATGATCCGTTGACCTTGTGGGCCAGGTGTGGTGATTTCTTCTCCATTCAAGAAGATTCCAATCGACTTAGCAAAACCGTTCTGCCACTGCTCCTCAGTCATATCGCCGCCGTCAGGATTGAACCAGCCGATATCGCTGACAGTCGTGCCGTGGATTGCTCGACCTTGAAAGAATTTGCGACGTCGAAATACTGGGTGTTTGCGGCGGAAGTAGATCAGTTGACGAGTAAAATCTAGCAGCTCATTGTTTCCCTCAACCAAATCCCAATTTAGCCATGAAAGTTCGTTGTCCTGGCAGTAAGGATTGTTGTTACCCCTCTGAGTTCGTCCCATTTCGTCCCCAGAAAGCAGCATCGGTACGCCTTGAGAAAGTATCAGCGTTACAAGGAAGTTCCGCCTTTGCCGCTCTCGCAACTTCAGCACTTCTGGATCATCAGTTTCCCCTTCCGCTCCACAATTCCAGGAACGGTTGTGGCTCTCCCCATCCCGGTTATCTTCTCCGTTGGCCTCATTATGCTTCTCGTTGTAGCTCACCAGATCGTTCAAGGTGAAGCCATCGTGGGCAGTGAGGAAATTAATACTGGCATAGGGACTACGACCATTCGTCTCGTACAAATCGGAGCTGCCGGTGAAGCGGTAGGCAAATTCTGCCAGCGTGCTGTCTTCACCACGCCAAAAGTCCCGCACTGTGTCCCGATACTTGCCGTTCCATTCCGACCACAGCAGGGGGAAGTTACCGACTTGATAGCCACCTTCTCCGACATCCCAGGGTTCGGCAATCAGCTTGACGTCGGCAATGACGGGGTCTTGGTGGACAATGTCAAAGAACGCGGCTAGGCTATCCACTTCATAAAGTTCTCGTGCCAGTGCTGAAGCCAGGTCGAAGCGAAACCCATCGACATGCATTTCTAAAACCCAATAGCGCAAGCTATCCATCATCAGTTTCAGAACTTGCGGATGGCGCACGCCTAAAGAATTACCGCAGCCAGTGAAATCCATGTAGTATCGGGGTTCGCTTTCTACTAGATGGTAATAAACTGCGTTGTCAATTCCGCGCATCGACAAGGTAGGGCCGAGGTGGTTGCCTTCACCTGTGTGGTTGTAGACCACATCCAAAATCACCTCAATTCCCGCATTGTGCAACGCCTTGACCATGTCCTTAAACTCATTGACCTGGTACCCTGGCCTTTTATCAGCACTGTAGCCAAAGTAGGGAGCAAAATAATTAATCGAGTCGTAGCCCCAGTAATTCTTCAGCTCCTTGTCAGCAAGATGTCCGGGATATGCCAAAAAGTGATGAACTGGAAGCAGTTCAACTGCTGTAATCCCAATAGACTGGAGATAGGCGATTGAGGCTGGATGGGCGATTCCGGCATAAGTACCGCGCAACTCTTCTGGAATGTCTGGTTGCTGCTTGGTAAAGCCCTTAACATGAGTCTCATAGATGATCGTCTCGTGAAAAGGAGTGCGCAGTAGGGCATCACCCTCCCAATCGTAGGACTGATCGATGACAACAGACTTGGGGATCAGATGTGAGTTGTCTGTATCGCTAAATGACAAGTCTTCGTTTGGGTCATCCCAAGCATATCCAAAGTTTTCTGGGCCATTAAGGACATCGCCATCAATAGCCTTGGCATAGGGGTCAATCAGGAGTTTGTTGGGGTTGAAGCGGTGCCCTTCCTCTGGCGCAAAGGGACCATGCACTCGAAACCCATAGCGTTGTCCCGGTCCTACGCCCGGTATGTAGCCGTGCCAAACGTGGTTGTCTACCTCGTTTAGGGCTAAGCGCGTTTCCTTTTCATCTTTATCAAATAGACATAACTCTACCGCTGTCGCGTTCTCACTAAACAGAGCAAAGTTTGTGCCTTTCCCATCCCAGCACGATCCCAGAGGATAAACTTTACCAGGCCAAAGTTCTAAGTACATATTTGCTCTCGTTGTGTTTGTCTAATAAAGCAGGAAAGGAGCTTAGGGATTCCTTTTAGGAAGTTTAGGCAAGACAGTTAAAGGTGAAGCAATCACCCTCTGCCCTTTAACTTTATACAGCTTAGCTTCTCGATAGAAAGCCGAAGCGTTTCTAGACGTCAATCAGATTGCGAACCGCAGAACCACAGGCTCGACGTTTTGAAGCTGGTAAGCTGAGTAGATGGAATGCAAATAGCACTAAACAAGTTAACTGATACGACTTCACTAAGCTTCTAACCAAAGAAAGACATTAAGGAGCGGTAGATCTGTAAGGCTGATACGAAGACTCCAGTCATAACTGGCCGCTGTAACTTTAGATACTCAACTGAACCTTAACCAAGCGGCTATTCCACAGTGTGGTGTAGGCTAGCGCCATCAGCTGCTAGCAGCAGGAGCGGCGGTAGGATAAAGATAATACGACGACCTGACTGCAATAAAAGTCATGCAAGATTGGTGGAAGGCAACATTTCCTCAAGGGAAGCAAACTTTGACAATCACGGATGCCAACGGGCATCCTGTCTCGATTGCGTATGGTGAAAAAGGAACAGGGAAACCACTGTTTTTAATCCACGGTATGGGCAGCTGGAGCTACAATTGGCGTCGTAGTGTAGAGCCACTAGCGCAGTACCTTCGAGTAATTTGTTTTGATGCTAAAGGCTACGGCTTTTCTGAAAAACCTGCTGGTCGAGAAAAAACCGAGCATCAATTTATCGAGTTAGAGCGGGTTATTGGCGCTTTGTGTGATGAACCGGCTGTTATCGTGGCAGAATCGCTAGGAGCACTAACGAGCCTTGCGCTAGCTCAGGCATATCCAAAGTCAGTAGCCCGGTTGGTCGTAGTCAATGTGCCAATTTTTCCCGAACGTTTACCACACTGGGGAATGGTATTGCTATCGCAAATTCCGCTACATTTACTTCAAGCAATAGACCAAGTTCGTCTGACTTACCTATTAGCACCACTATTGCGGGAAATAACGGCCATAGAGCGGCGTGCTGTGCTGTTCGATAGCTCGATCCTGACTCAGGAAGATGTGTACTGGATCAGTTATCCCTTTATTGAATTTCCTGGTACGCTGACAAAAGTAGCCGAAGACGTACAAATAGCAGCGCGGGAAATTGAACTTTTACAAGAGAACAAACCGAATTTAATCAGTAAAATTCAAAATAATCTAGGTGCTATAAAGTGCCCCACCCTCATTTTGTGGGGTGAGCAGGATGGTTGGTATCCGCCTAGCGATGGGGAGAGACTGCGATCGCTCATTCCTGCCTCTCAGCTACAGATTCTGCCTAACTGCGGCCACGACGCCTCATCTGGTTGTTCAGATGCAGTTAATGCTGCAATTCTGAAGTTTCTACGCAGTACTAATTATCTGTTGGAGTGACTTTTAAAGGTTTTTGTGTTAACGCAAGTTTCGGAGATCCCGTGCGCCGTGGACGATTCTCTCAATGCGGACAGTTTTGCCATGCACACGGAAGAAGATGAGGTAGCGGCGATGGGACGCCATCCGCGCACCCGGAAGGAGTTCGTCGCGGGAGGGAAAGGCTTCCGGTGCCGTAAGAATTTTCTGGCAGTGTGCCTCGAGTTCAGTAACAAACGAGAGGGCGCGCTCAGGATTATCACGGGCTATGTAATCGCCAATCTCTTCGATGTCAGCGGCAGCTTTCGGCGAAAAGACAAGCTTCATGCACCCATTTTCTCGTACTTCGCCCGAAGGCTCGCAAAGACGAGATCCGCTTCGATATCGGGACCGCTCTCTGCCCCTTCTCGAAGGAGTTCCCGGAGTTCATCGATCTCAAGTGTCTCCACTTTGCGACGAAACTTCCACGCACAAAGCGCCTCCCGTAT
>CAXUIV010000143.1:1221-9352 GCA_964250875.1 uncultured bacterium | reverse complement strand
CCCCAGCGCGGCAATACTTCTACCAGGAGATCCAGCAGCCTGATGAGCAGATAGACCTAGCCAAGGCCGCACTGCACGTTGCTCAGGAAGAATACCCCAATCTGGATGTAGCGGAATATATTAACGCCCTTGACACAATGGCAGCTGAGGTGCAGGAGCGCTTGCCGCCTGAACCCTATCCTCTACGAATAATCCAAACTATTAATCAGTATTTGTACGACGATTTGGGATTCAGCGACAACGCGGCGGACTATTACGACCCGCGTAACAGCTTTTTGAATGAGGTAATCGACCGACGGTTAGGAATTCCCATTACGCTGTCGCTCGTTTACTTGGAGGTTTCACGACGAATTGAATTCCCCATGACCGGCATTGGCATGCCGGGGCATTTCCTCATCCGCCCCAATCTACCGCAGATGGAGATTTTCGTTGATGCCTTTAATCGGGGCGAGGTGCTGTTTGCGGAAGACTGTCAGGAGAAACTGACTCAGCTCTATGGTCAGCCCGTGACGCTGCGACCGGAGTTTCTCCAGTCGGTGAGTAATCGGCAGTTTTTAGTGCGGCTGCTGACCAATCTGAAATTTATTTACCTAAAGGGGCAGGAGTTAGAGAAAGCTCTAGCTGCGGTTGAGCGCATTTTGCTGTTGTTTCCAGGCGTACCGGAGGAATTGCGCGATCGCGGTTTGCTCTACTACCAGTTAGGGCGCTGGGAGAGAGCTGGCGATGACTTTAAAACTTATCTAGCCAAGGTACCTGGTGCTGCGGATGCTGCTGATATTCGTCGGTTGTTGAACCATATAGTTGATGAGGGGTGACGCCCCCAGTCAACTGTCAAATTCTTTGTTGCAGTTCCTCTGCCACTCGTTTGAGGCGACGTAACTGGGCCTGCATGTCCTCTTTGGTCCAGGTGAGAGCGAAAGTGTTGAAGCCCCACCGAATTAGAGGGTTAGGAATTTCGAACTCAAAGCGGTTAAGCAGGCGAGTTCCCTCTGGCACTGGTTGACATTCCCAATTGTCTCGTCCTTGAAAAAATCCCTTAAATCCCCAAACGATCAGACCTGGTTGCCGCTCTAAAACCACGCTCTGTAAGGTGGGTTTAACGATGGGAATTTGGATGACAAAGCGACTGCGGCTGCCGACATTAGTACTCCACTCGCCAACTGGTTCACAACGCAGGGCGGGGTTAAGCCATCGGTGCATCAAAGCGCGATCGGTGATGCAGCGCTCGACCACGGTGGCACTGGCATTGATTTGAATAGACTGTTCAAATTTGCTGGGGGACATTTACACAGCTACCAACGCATAGTGGGACTAATGTGTAGGACTATCAAAAACCAACGAATCAGGGATATTTCAAGTTTAATCCTTCATAACAAGAGAGTGAACACCGAAAATTCTGCAATTACTCTCTATAGCAAAATCTCATGTTACCTTACTGATAAATTTATATTGATCAATCAACCGGATGCATGGCTTGTGGGGGTAACCATAATCATGCACGCAGTCAGCCGATGTGTTTCGCGTGACATCCATCTACGTTAGTCAGGAAAACAATGAATCCAACTTGGCAAGGGATAATGCCGATTCAAGCGCAGCAAATTTTAGCGCAGGCACCAGCGCCACCCGTACAACCAGGAGTGGCTATTCAAAATGGGGTGAGTAACGGCGTCAACTATCTAGAAGCGCTGATCCAAAATCTGGTGCTGTTCATTCCCAACTTGCTGGCGGCGCTGGCAATTTTGGTGGTTGGTCTGGTAGTTGCCTATGTTGCCGCTGCGGTGACGCGGGGAATTCTCAAGCGCACCAATATAGATAATCGCATTGCTGCGGCGGTTACAGGTCGTGCGGACAGCACAGATCTCCCTCAGGTGGAGAGCGTGATCTCCGGCGTAGTCTTTTGGATCATTGTCCTGTTTACAGTGGTGGCAGCCTTACAGCCACTCAACCTCCAGGTGGTGTCTCAACCCCTCAACAGTTTGCTGACTGAGGTGATCAGCTTCTTTCCCAAGTTGATTGGTGCAGGAATCCTTCTGGGAGTTGCCTGGTTGTTAGCAACCGTTGTCAAGCTGATTGTGACTCGTGGATTACGCGCTTTAAGGCTAGATGAGCGGTTGAATCAGCAAACTCAAGGCACCCCTCCTGATGCAAATCAACTGTCTTTGAGTGATACGATCGGCAGTGCCCTGTATTGGTTCATCTTCTTACTGTTTCTGCTGCCAGTCCTGAACACTCTAGGGCTGAATCAAGCCCTACAGCCAGTGCAGGCTCTGATTACCCAGATTCTCTCAATTCTGCCGAATGTCCTGGCGGCAGTGCTGATTGCGGCGGTGGGCTGGTTTGTCGCTCAGATAGTCCGCCGGATTGTGACGAACTTGCTAGCGACAACGGGGATCGACCAAGCGGGAACGCGGTTCGGACTGCGTCGCACTGCGGGCGGACAATCTCTGTCCGGAATTATTGGCACGATTGTCTACGTCCTGATTTTGATTCCAGTGGCGATCGCGGCGCTCAACGCCCTTCAGATTCAAGCGATCTCGGTGCCAGCGATCGCGATGCTTCAACAGATCCTCAACGCCCTGCCTGCAATTTTTACAGCAGCGTTGATTCTGATTGTGGCTTACTTCTTAGGGCGCTTTGTGGCTGATTTGGTTACAAGTATTCTTACCAGTTTGGGCTTTGACAACATCTTCTCCGTACTAGGTCTACCAGCCATTCCTAGAAGACAGCCTGTCACTCCGCCAGTGGCAACAACTCCATTGACGCCACCTCCTGGAGCAACTGTGACTCAGCCTGCTACCACAGCAGTGACGACAAGGACGCCGTCAGAAATTGTGGGCATTGTGGTACTGGTCGGCATCATGCTGTTTGCCGCCGTCACCGCAGTCAATATTCTCAACATTGCCGCGCTAACGCTACTGGTAACAGGCATTATCGTCGTGTTTGGTCGCATTCTAGCAGGATTGATCGTGTTTGCCGTTGGTCTGTTCCTGGCAAATTTGGCCTTCAACGTCATTACGAGTTCCGGCGATCGCCAAGCGCAGTTGCTCGGACAGGTAGCGCGGATTTCGATTATTGCTCTTGTGTCAGCTATGGCACTACAGCAAATTGGAGTTGCCAGCGACATCGTCAACCTAGCGTTTGGGCTGCTGCTAGGTGCGATCGCGGTAGCAATTGCTTTAGCATTCGGACTGGGAGGTCGCGACATTGCCGCTGAGCAAGTTCGGGAATTACTGGCTTCTTTCAAAAATAGAAGTAACTGAGGCGATTTTGGATTTTGGATTAATTAAGTTAAGCCAAAATCTAAAATCGTTTGAGTTTATCCCGCAACTCATCCTTAATGCGATTCAGAATTGAGGTTTCATCCAACGAAGCCAAAATGTGAGTGACAACGGCTTTAGGACCATCGGGTCCCCATGAGGCTCCATTAGCTAGGTAGGCTTTGGCCACTTGTCCGATCCCATAGGAAGAGACACCTGCCACTCCCGCTTGAGTCAGCGCCACCGATAAATAGGGGGCAAGTGCAGCGCCGCCGGTAACTGGGGTAGCTAGACCGAGTAAGCTTTTAAGCCCGCTCAGTCCAAGGGTTGCCAGCAGTTCACTGGCACCGATGCCGCCCATGCTGAGAGCAATTTTTTGCAGCAGTCCTACCGCTCCAGCTTGGGTCATCCCAATGCCGTAGAGCTTGGATAAAGTCAGGATGAGGACGATGTCGATGACAGCACCACTGAGAATATCGACGACAGTAATCGGGTTGAGGGCGATCACCACCGCTTTGGTTATGGTTGCCTGCCAAATCAGTTTGTTAGCGCTGCTGTCGCGAATTTCCAGTTTCCGCTGCACCAATTGCTCGTTGACATCATCAGCGTAAAGCATCGTGTTAAGGGCAACCAAGGCTTTGCCCTCTCGGTGCAAAATCTCTAGGATTTTGAGCTTCAGCTCATCAACTCGCGCTGCGTCCGCTTTTAGTTGGATCCCTCTGCTGCCGTCAGGACGCTGAACCGCAGTTTTTACCAGAGGAGAGGCTGCTGCCATCACAATTTCGTCCGGTGAGAGTAACTCCCGCACTCGCTCATCGCGAATTTTGTGATAGATTGCCATTCGGTCAGCTTGGGGATATTGATCAATTTTGTTGAACACCAGCAGGATTGGCTTACCAGCCTCTCGCAGTTGGGCCAGCGCCTCGTGTTCTACCTTGGTCATATCTCCGGCAATGACAAACAGGATCAAATCTGCTGCCTTTGCCACCTGTTGAGCCAGGGCAGCGCGGGTTTCACCGTCCACTTCGTCCAAACCAGGAGTGTCAATCAATTCCACTCGGGACTGCTCCTGGGACTGTCCTAAACCGGGTAGCGTCACCCGTAGACAGCGTTCGTCTCCCACCGTCTCCTCACCAATGCCCCAACTCGCTCGTGAGGCAGTCCGGGTAACACCGTGTAGCGGTCCAGTTTCAAATACCGTTTGCCCCAGCAGAGCATTAAGGAGAGAAGACTTGCCTCGGCCCACCATCCCAAACGCGGCAATCTGCACCACTCGGCGATCTAAGTTGCCCAGCATGGTTTTGAGCTGGTCAATGTCTGCCTCTAGTCCAGTCCGCTCTTGAGGCGTCAGGTCCAGATTTGCTACCAACTCACCTAGGGCTTTTTGTGCCTGTTTATAGTTCAACTCTGCCTGAATATCTTCAAAGCCGAGAATCGCACCGTCCAGTTCTTCCTCCAAGCTGGTAGGATTTGGCGTTGAGGAGTCTGCTGGGTTGGTGTTGGTATAGCGGGCAGCATCATGAGGGGTAGAAGTCACGTCACCACCTCGAACTTGACACTGTCTGCATCGAGTAATAGTACGTTCATTGCTTGGTCCTTCCTAACCACCAGATATCGCGCTCCTATCTCCGATTGTAGGTTTAACGGCCAGCGATTGTGGAAGTGTCTGGTGCCGGTCGTGTGCCAGTTGAGAGCTGATCGCCTGTTATCTTGATCACATAATCAAAGAAAGCCACTCTCCTCACTCTATTAACCTGATTGCGAACTCTATGTCGGATTCTTTATCATTGCGCGATCGCTACACAGCCTTGATTGATGAAATTGTCCAAATCACCTTGAAGGGGAAGATCCGTTCCCAGGCGCAGGTCTATGAATTGTTGCTGCAAGGTGTGACTCCTGGAACAGGGGAAATCTTTGAGCTAGCTTTGGGCGATCGCCTCACTACCACCCAGTCTCAAGTCCAAACTCAAACGGATGAACTCAAGCTGGCAAAGGCTACCCGCAGTTTAAGAGCGCTCAAAACTATCCAGACTGAGTGGGAACGCTGGCAAGCACAAAACCAAGTGACAGCGGCGATCAGGGCAGCGATGGAGCAAATCACAACTGCTGAACTGAGTGATCGCCTCACTGCCTTGTTACGGGCAATCGATCCTAACCGCGCTCAGCCTCTAAATTTACAGCAGCTACAGCAATTGGCAACAGCCCTACAGCAGGCAGCACAAACTGAAGTTGGTGTAGTACCACAATCCTCCCTAAAGCAGTTGTCGGAGGGCATTGCCCGTGGCGCAGCATCTTGGCAGCGACTGCAAGAGCATTTGGTTAGCTGGATGTACGCCCAACAAGGACCACTCGGATTTGAGGCCGCATCTGAACAACGCGGTCCCTGGGCACTCTGGGCTAAACAGGTAAGCAGCCCTTTACCCCAAGCACTATTTCACACACTGGCACTGAACCAGTCTGTAGTCGAACTGGCAGCTCAGCAGCGTAGTATTAACCTCAGCGACTGGGTGGAGTTAGCAGTAATTTTACAGTATTTGCAGCGGGGATTAGTCACTTGGTTTGATCAGCAGGCTTACGACGTCAAAGCCGGATCGAAGCTATCTATTTCTACTTTCTTGACGTTTGCGGCGCTCTGGTCTCAGTTGGGACAGGGCTTTGGCCAGTTTACAAATCTTAACGTTAACAGTGGTCAGCATCTGAGCGCTGGATGTTCTCAAGTCATTCTCCAGATTCTGCGCACATTTGCTCAGCAGACGTACTTTCCTCTCTACGGCGGTATCTTTACTTCTTTTTCCGGTAGTTATCTGCGGGATGCTCTCAACTACCTGGATGAACCATTACGACAGGTCGAGGGCACCCAAGAAAAAGCTCGCATTTTAACTCTCTTGGGGTACTCGCAAAGAGCATTGGGTCAATACGAGCAGGCACACAAGTTCCATCAACAAGCATTAGAAATAGCACGCGCTGCTGGGGATGTTCGTTGTGAAATTGCCAATCTCAACCACCTGAGCCGTACCTACGTGGCTCAAAAAATCTACGCAGAGGCAGTGAGCTACAGCCAACGCGCCCTCATCCTCAGCCGCCAAGCCGGAGACCGCTTAGGAGAAGCCAATGCACTGACCAATTTTGGCTACAGCGAAGTTATGCAGGCAAGTCTACTAGAACAGGCAACACCAGAAACTTATGAGACAGCCATTTACTACTTGCAGCAGGGTCTTAAATTGTCGGAGCAACTGGGTGAGATTCAGAGTCAGGCTTTGTGTTGCAGCAGTTTAGGCATTGCCCACCTGGTTTTATCTCAACCGCAAGCAGCAATCAAATACTTGGAAGACGGTTTGCAAACAGCTCAAGTCTCCGGCGATGTTTACCTGCGAGGGCTGAATCTGGCAAATTTAGCTGAAGCCCACTACAGTCTGCAAGACTTAGCAAAGGCACTTTATACCGGCTGTCTGGGCATGTATCTATTAGAGCAAATCGCCTCCAAGGAGTGGCGTCAACCAGCAGGCTTACTGACAATTTTACAGGGTCAACTAGGAGCTGAGGCTTTCCAAAACTTACTAGCACAGCATCGCTCTCAAATCATCGCTGTGATCGGTGTGGATGGATACGACTACATTCCCCAGTTGTTAGAACAGTACCATTCCTGAGAAGTTGAGAAGAGGAGGTAAAAGTCAAGCGAGACTTCTGATGTGCGAGCTAGGTCTGACAATTTCAACTACGATCGGCGATGGAATTGTCAGTACTACGGTTTGGTTCAGCACAGGCTCGATGTCGTCAAATGTCCTGACAATTTACCTTGCTGTCCTACCTCAAAAATTTGCTGTACTGTTAATTGCAAATCTGGAAACGTAGGTGACTTGAGACGATCTCCTCCTCTAAACCGCTCTACCTGGTACGCTCCATCAACCAGTGAATAAATGCTGATGGTTGGTCGTTTCGGTTTGCCAATAAACTGTGTACCTCCCAACCCCAAGTAATCCACAATCCAATACTCAGGAATGCCTATCGTCTCGTAATCGTCCAGTTTGAGGGCATAGTCGTCTTCCCAGTTTGTGCTGACAACTTCGATCACTACTTTGACGGATTCTCCCCGTGTAATCGTTGAATCCTTTTCCCAACGCAGATCTTTACCCAATGTTGAGGCGTTTAACACGATTATGTCTGGCTGATACCCGCCGCTATCTTTGTCTGGTTTGATGACACATTCTTTAGGGATGAAGTCTTCGGACTCCATCTGCTCAAGCTCTCGAAACAGTTTGCCTGAGACAAATCCTGCGACTTTTGAATGTTTGCCTGTCGCCTTTGGCATTACAACAATTTCCCCTTCGTGTAACTCGTATCGCTGTTCTGAGTTGACTGGATACCAGTCAATAAACTCATCAAAAGTCAGTGGTTTTTGAATGACAGGTGAATACATGGTGATCGCTCTAACTTCTAACTACGGTTTACATCAATGATGGCTCAAATCCTTTAACTGAGAGCCTGATTTCGATTATCTAAGTCGAGCGGATTTGATCAAATCATATTTTGGCATAGATAGTCACCACGGGCTATGTATAGAATTTTTATGCTTTAACAGTTCCTGCACGGTGCGAATGTCATAACCATTTTGTAGAAGATGGGTTGCGAAGCTGGGCGGATATACGAAATTTTGCTGTAGATCCGTCCAAATTCAGGCAAATACGCAGCAGCCTTGCTGTAAATCCGCCGATTTTGGATGGACCGAGACTACTGGTGTTGAGTTCAAGGTTATTTGTAGCCGCTGGCCGGGCGGGGTCGTTATGCATCTTACCCAGCAGTCAGCGATGACGATGCATAACAACCCTGCTACAGCGGAACGAATTCAAGCTATTTTTGGGATACAAAGGTTGTCT
>CAXUIV010000143.1:0-1121 GCA_964250875.1 uncultured bacterium | reverse complement strand
CCGTTCATCGCCATTGTCGGCAGATTAAAAGAGCAAGGAGACTAGTTGATGAACACTAACCCTTTTTTCAATTAGCTCTAGTGAAGGTGGAGGCTACGGAATGTACATCGTTAATACTAGAATTGTTGATGCTGAGGGCACTTCATATTATGCAACCTTGCTTCAGAGTGGAACTCAAAAGCTCACAACTGGCAGTAGCAGGATGATTAACTATATGGCAAAAGGTACACATTACAGAACTGGTGGCGGTAGGGCAGACAGTGCCCATATCTATTTTCATGTGCCTACTACCGTAGCCTGACCTTTAACTACAGTAGCTAAAATAGCTAAGATCTCTGGTGCTAGAGGCTTCAAATCTGCCAAACGATTGGAAGGTGCTTGCAAAACAATGACCGCAATATTAAACTGTGGCAAATTCTGTTGAAACGACAAGTTACGATCGACTGTGATAAACACATCGAACTCTGTTTCTGCAAGGGCAAGGATTTCACCATTCCTTACTCCTGCCCATCCCATTTGGGGCACTGTTCTCACTTCGTAACCAACAAACTCTCTGGCCAGTTTGCGATCAATACACTCGTCTAACAGGAGCCTTATGCTATGCCACCGTGCCAATAACCTGTTTTCCAGCCTCTTCAAGTAAGGCAATGACCTGCTCTCTAGTCACAGTTGGAAATCCATCCAAGAAGTCGTCTATGGATTCTCCCGCCTTGAGATAGTCCAGAAGCGTTTGAGCAGGAACCCTAGTACCAGTAAACACTGGAGTGCCGCCCATAATTTCAGGGGATGCGCTGATGATTGGGGATCTCTTAAGCATAGGTCTTTGACCTCCAGATCTTGTGCCTCCAGTTTACCAATTCTTGTGGGGCAGAGTCCCCAAAAGTGCCTCTAAGTCAGACAAATGGGGTGGTCTAACAATTCAAATGCAGCGGACGGCTGAAAGCCGTTGGTGCTGAGTCCAAGGCTATCTGCTGCCGCTGATTTGTGCCGTTATGCTAGCGCCTCAAATTCGGGATCAAACGCCAAAATGCTCCTCAGGTGCAGTGACGCTTGGTGCAAGTCCACTTCGGTTCCACATGGTCTAGTTACCTCACCTCAGTCCTTGACCCCCAAGTTGCCTC
>CAXUIV010000142.1:0-9380 GCA_964250875.1 uncultured bacterium | reverse complement strand
GCCACAGAGCAGGTAATTCTAGATAGGGGTTCATGCCGGGGAAGGGGGATGGCATACACGAAATTCCCATAGTGCAAGGATTTGAGGTTAGTACACCCTAACCTCTCCAGGTCTAGTCGTAGCTTAACTGTGTAACAGACGCTGTAAATATATTTTACTGTAAGCGTCCAAGGGGTTACACAGCAATGAGGGTTTGAGGGGAAGAAACAGAAGCAGGGAATGCTGGCTGAGACAGAGGGAGCAAGGAATAGCAAGCGGGGAACCCCGTCTCAGTTTATGTAAAGCTTTAATGAAGCTTTGAATAAGATTGTGTAAATTTGAGGAACTGTTCTAAAAATGCTCAGCGTAGAAAATATACTAACCGTACCTTCGCAAATACGCGATTATACGTATGAACAACTCAAGAAGGTGGTGAACTTCTACTAAAAAATAGCAAATGATACGGGTTGGAGCAGCTTTGAGTTTCGCGAGCATGGAGATTGTCCCCATGTGGGCTACTACTGTTAGCTGTGATTCTACTGAGGAGATCCATTCAGGTTCAATCTGAGAAAACTGCTCTAAACACAACTAGGCAATAGTGGTCATGTTGCAGGCGTCATCTTTCAACCTGAGTGAAGAACAACGGTTGAAAAGGCTCTATGACTGTCGCTTTTGAGTGACTTGGTACTCGATAGCAGCTCTCAGACACTACCTCAGTTTTTAGCTGCGCCTCTAGCTAGGTTTCTCACCTTGGTAGGTAAGGTGAGCAGTTATGAGCAGAAAATGAATACCTTTTGGCCTGGAAAGTGAACACCAAGTCCAAGCAGACTGAGTCAGTAAGTTTACTGATTAGGGGTCTTCTCGACCAGAAACTAAACAGTTCTGATCGAGGCACGCTCGCGCCACATCACTCTAGGGATCTCAAGTGTTCCTAACTATGAAGGACCATATTTGCTTAATTATTCACTCCTATTCCGACTGATCAGGACTGAAATTTAGCGAGTTCGTAAGTTTGCTGAGTATAAACTCACTCACAAAATGTGTCAAAAGGAAACCAGAATGCGGAAATTTGCTCGAATACTCATTCCGATCGCGCTTACTGCGATCCTAGCGCTATTCTTCCCTGGCACCATGCCAGCGCAGGCATCAAGTCACCGTGAAGCACCGCTGATTGTTGCCGATCCCCTGGCTGACAACACAGATGTCTATGCCTTTCGCAGTACCGAATCAGGTCGCGATGGCTACGTCACACTGATATGGAACTACATTCCAATTGAGGTGCCCTCCGGCGGTCCCCAATTCTACAAGTTTGACGATACTGTTCTCTACGACGTCAAGATTGACAATACTGGAGACGGAGTTGAGGACATTGCCTATCAGTTCCGTTTCAACACCACTTTCACGAATCCAGACAGTGTCCTCAGTATGGTCGCACCGAATCAAGGGCTGTCTATTAACTCACTCACCGATCCTGACTACAATGAACCCCAGACTTACAGCGTGACCCGCGTGACTTATGGAGGTCCGCTCTCAAAGGCTGTAGGGTTCTTGACTAAAGGACGAGTCGGTAGCGGCAAACGGGTTCTTGCCACAAACTTACTTGTGCCGCCAAATAACGTCGGCAGTCGGAGTACACCTAATTACGAGGCTCTGGCCCAGCAAGCGGTGTACGATTTACCAGGAGGTGGACGAGTCTTCGCCGGACAGCGCGATGAAGGTTTCTACATTGACTTGGGAGGTGTGTTTGACCTGCTCAACCTCCGCTCGATCAGTGATACTGGCGGTGTTGATACGACGGCTGGAGTCAATGTCAACAGCATTGCTTTAGAGGTGCCCATTCAGGATTTGACCCGTGATGGCAAAATCCCGAACAGCCCAACTGACAATAATGCCGTCATTGGGGTGTGGTCAACCGCTAATCGGCGGGCAACATCATCCAACAACAAGAGCTTGTTCACTCAGGTTTCTCGCCTCGGCAGCCCACTTGTCAACGAAGTTGTCATTCCGCTGAAGCTCAAGGATACATTTAACGCCTCAATGCCAAAAGACGATGCCCAGTTCGCCTCTTTTGTCGTCGATCCGCAACTCGCTCAACTGCTGAAAGCGGTCTTTGGTATTACTGTTCCACCAGCACCGCGTAACGATCTCGTGGAGATTTTTGCCACAGGGATTCCTGTTAACCCGATAACAGGACCAAACTACACGACCTCTCTTTCGGATGGAAACCCGCATGAATATCTACGGCTCAATGTTGCCATCCCGCCAACGAACTGTAACTTCAATGATTTTTCGACACCTCAGCCTTGTCGGTTAGGTATTCTGGGTGGCGATCCAGCAGGCTTCCCGAATGGTCGGCGCGTCGGGGATGATGTTACCGATATCGCGTTGCGTGCAGTGGCAGGCGGAACTCCATTCACGCCCGACACTAACATCGCACCGAACAATACGCTGGGGGACGGTGTGTCTCACAACGATGTACCGTACCTTGATCACTTCCCGTACTTGGGAACAGCTCAGTCTGGCAATCCTGCTCCCTCAAGCTAAGAATAGTTTTGAATCGTGAGTTTTGAGTTTTGAGTTAAAGAAGTAGGAGCAATAGTTTTGAATTGTGAGTTTTGAGTTTTGAGTTAAAGCTATCTTCTTCAATTCAAAACTCATAATTCAAAACCCAAAACTTTTAACTAAAGGTATGAGCGTCATTAGAATTGGACAAGCTACGCGATCGCTAGCGGTAGTCGGACTCTTTTTTATATGTGCGATTGTCTTCGGCGTTCACATGCTGCCAGACTTCACTCCTCAGCTTCAGGCTGTGACACCCACTGTTGTCAGCCCACGCTCAACGCCAGCGGCGATGGAACTGCTTACCCAAACCTGGCTACGGCAAATACCCGCCGATGTCCAAATTCAAGCGGCTCAGGCTCTACTACAGGAAATGCCCGATGAACCAGGTGGCTACAACAAGCTCGGTGCTGCATACATCCGGAAAGCGCGTGAAACTGGGGATTTTGGCTTCAATGCCAAGGCTGAGACAGCTCTGAATTATTCATTAAAGCTCGCTCCAGATAACTATGATGCACTGAAGTTACAGGCAACACTACTACTGACCTACCATAAGTTTAGTGAAGCCCTTGCAGTCGCACGCCACACTCAGCAACTCTATCCACGTACTCCTGAGACCTATGGGGCGATGACAGATGCGCTGGTAGAACTTGGTGATTACGAAGGAGCGATCGCTGCCGTTCGGACAATGCTCAATCTCCGTCCAGATGCCTCAGCCTATGCGCGGGTTTCTTATCTGCGGGCTTTGCATGGGGATACGGCAGGCTCAATTGCCGCTATGCGCGTAGCTGCCCAAACAGTAAGTCCACGAGATCTGGAGAGTGTTGCTTGGTACCGCACGCATCTCGGTACAGAGCTAATGAACGCGGGTTTATTAGCAGAAGGAGAACACGAGGTAGATAAAGCCTTACATGCCTTTCCCAATTATCACCTGGCACTGGCGGCAAAAGCCCGCGCCCGTTTAGCATCCGGTGACAAGAACGGTGCTGTTGAGTTCTATAAGCGTGCCCAAGAACGTGTGCCGTTACCGGACACGGCGATCGCTCTTGGCGACTTATACACTCACCTTGGCCGCTTGGATGAGGCGAAGCTCCAGTATAAATTAGTTGAATTTATTGAAAGCGCAGGCACAGCTCTGAGTCAAACCTACTCCCGTGAGTTGGCGTTGTTCTGGGCTAATCACGATATCAGACTGGATGAGGCTCTGGCGATCGCCCAGCGCGAACGCACCATGCGTGCTGATATCTATACTTTTGATGTTCTGGCATGGTGTCTCTTTAAGCAGGGTGCATTAACGGAGGCAAAGGCTGCCATTGACCAAGCTCTACGACTAAATACAAAGGATGCCCGGATTTATTATCACGCTGGCATGATTGAATACGGCCTTGGCGATCGCGCTCAGGCTACAAAGTATTTACAACTGGCGCTTGAGATTAATCCATATTTTGACGTACTTCAGGCCGATATCGCTAGACACACGTTATGAGGAACTCTCGCATTAGCGTAGCGAAGGCGCTAGCCGTTAGGCGCAAAGACGCTAAGCAATGCCACAATTTCTAATTCAAATGAGAATTCAAGCTTATGACACATACTCGTATATTTTCAGTGCAACGGGTAGTGACGGCACTTTTAGTTGCTTTATTCGGCGTTTTTGGCTGTGCCAGCGTGGCTAGTGCCCACCCACTTGGGAACTTTACTATCAACCATTTCGCTCGCTTGGAAGTTGGTACTGAACGTGTCAACATTCACTACGTAGTTGACATGGCGGAGATTCCCACTTTTCAGACGTTACAAGCAACGGACACTGATGGTGACGGCTCACCATCAAAGGCGGAGCTGAACACGTATTTGGAGCAGGTGGCGGCACAGTACGCCGACGGCATTCTGCTCACCGTCAACGATACGCACATTCCTCTCCAAGCTGTTCCCAAGACAGTTACTATGCCGCCAGGAGTCGGTGGACTGCCTACCCTGCGGGTAGAGTGTGATTTTACTGGCGTCCTAACAGACGGTACGCACGCAACGAGACGACTGCGTTTTGAAGATACAAACAATCGCAATCGGATCGGGTGGCATGAACTCGTCACCGTGCCGACTTCTGGGGTGAAGATCTTCGACAGCTCAGCCTTTGGTACCGCAGTGACGGATGAGCTGAAAGCTTACCCCGCCGACTTGCTGACCGCGCCTTTGGATGAGCGCGTGGCGGAAATGTCATTCACCGATCAAGCTTTACCAGCCCATGCTACTGCGCTGCTGAGTCGTGATGGCCGTCCGGCAGTGCGATCGCGTGACAGACTGGCTGAGCTAATTGCTGTGCCGGAAATTACACCCGCGATCGCAGTCTTGAGTCTGCTGCTTGCGACTGTGTTTGGCAGTCTGCACGCGCTTTCACCAGGTCATGGAAAGACGATTGTTGGTGCTTATCTCGTCGGTTCAAGAGCTACGGCACTGCATGCAGCTTTTCTAGGCTTGACGGTGACGATTACGCACACCATCGGTGTTTTTGCACTCGGACTAGTGACGCTGTTCGCGTCAAAGTATATTCTTCCTGAACGTCTGTTTCCGATTCTCAGCTTTATTTCTGGTGGCATAGTCTTAGCCATTGGCTTGAGCCTTTTTATCCGGAGACTGCGTCAGATATTTAACAGGGTGGAGAATACTCTCCATGAGCATCCTCCGCACGTACATACCCACGATCACTCGCATCATCACTCAGCGAATCACACCCCACACGAGCATCATCACGACCATCCACATCACGCGTATGACCATCCCCATCATCCCCCCCTCTCCCCGGTAACTCATTCTCACGGTGGGCATTCGCACTCCCACATACCGCCAGGTGTTGATGGTCGAGTCACTTGGAACAGTCTACTTGCCCTCGGCATCTCAGGCGGACTGCTGCCATGTCCCTCAGCGCTTGTTGTTTTTCTCTCTGCTGTCTCACTCCACCGCGTTGGATTTGGTCTCCTCTTGGTTACAGCGTTCAGCCTGGGTTTGGCAGGTACACTCACCGGCATCGGGCTAGTCTTCGTCTACGCTGGACGTCTAATGAAACGTCAACTGGATCTTCAACCAGTATCTATGCGTTTCGTCCGGATGCTACCAGTTGTTAGCGCTTTGGCGATCGCCTGCGTTGGTGCCGGAATTTGTTATGGGGCAGTAAGGGGGGCGACAGGTATGTGACAAATGACCTTCGCAGGGTTCGTTGCCATCCGATGGCGAATTGATATCAACATCTAGATTTTTTGGAGAAACAGTTTCTATGTCTAAATCTACCCTTGTAAAACGTTCGACCCTGACAGTAGGCGTAGCTAGCCTTGTTAGCCTGTCAAGTCTTTTGAGTGCTAGCCCGTCTCATGCGGCAATTATCAATGGCGGTTTTGAAACTGGCGATTTTACCGGATGGGACACAATAGGCGATGCCAGTATTCAGACATCAAAGCTTGGTAGTAATCCAACCGAGGGAGCTTTCCAGGCCTTGGTCACGACAGCGCCGGGACTTGAAGGTGTCGATCAGCCAAGCTTCTCTGGGCAGAACTCTGCTCCTGCCAACAGCGTAGAAACATTCTTGGGTTTGACATCCGGTAGCCTAAATCAAATTAGCAATAGTGACGTTAGCTACAGCAAGAGGAAAGCTACTGAAGGTTCCGCTATTAAGCAAACGTTTACAGCGAATGCTGGAGATGTTGTTTCTTTTGATTGGAATTTCCTCACTAATGAGGATACGCCAGAACAAAGTTTTAGAGACTTTGCCTTCGTTTCGATTAATTCCTTGTCAAAAGAATTGGCTAACGTCGGCACATCGCTGTTCAATTCCTCTGGAACTTCATTCTTAGAGGAAACTGGATACCAGCATTTTTCTTACAAGTTACCCACTGCTGGCACATACACTTTAGGATTCGGAACGACAGATGTGAGTCCGGTGAATTTGAATGATACAACTGGTAATTCCGGACTGCTAATTGACAACGTCTCAGTATCAAGTACTTCTGTACCTGAATCTACTTCTGTCTTAGGCTTACTGGCATTAGGTGTTTTCGGTACTGGATCACTACTGAGACGTAAACAGCAGCAGTAATCTAAAAATGGTAGGGGAGGAAAGTCTTTTATTTTTCTCCCTTAATGTTCGTCTTGAACGTCTGGAATCATCCAGCTACATAAAGTTGATAATTAACAAAGTGTGCATAGCTAAAAGTACACTAAACTGCTCTAGAACTATTTATAGACGCTGCATGCAACGTCTCTGTATAGAATTTTGACTTTTAGTAGAATAACATGAATATCATAAAAGTCGATGAATTCGACAGTAGGATTGGTTGATGAAGTTAGCTAATTTTTGTAATTCTTATTGGCAGAGCAAATGTCGTTACTGTATTTGTAATCGATACCAACTATGTAACCGTACCCAGGCTTGAATGCTGAATACTGATCAGTCTCAATTAGAGCTAACCGATCTAAAATAGCGGAACCCGTTGACTTTTCCAGATGTGGAGCGCTCTTTTGCCCTGTAGAGCTGACTTCTACTGTGGCAACAGCCAGACCTGCTGCCTTATTAAGGCAGGCTGATTTTGGGTAGACAGGTGAGATTCTTAGGTGTTTCCATTCCTTAACATCAGCACTAGCCAATGTTTGGCCCAAATTCCCCGCCCCATCTCCATAACTGGTGTTAGTTGAAACTTTGTCAGACGTTGCTTGTTGTGATGGCGACGTCGATGGCGACGTCGATCGGGTTGTCGATGGCGATTTTGATGACTGTGGAGAAGTTATATTTGGATTGTTTAAGATAGAACTTATAACGTCATCCGGGGAATCAGGCTTAATGCCGTCTAAGATGCGCGAGTATGGCTTGAACTTTTTTGCACCTCTCTCTATTTTAAAGGGAAGCCGTTTGCTGCTAGGTTTTAGTGGAGGAACTAGCTGCTGATTTTGAGGTGATGCATATACTGGCACTCGAAGAGCCTGACTTCTTGGAGAAGTTCTAATGGGATAGTTGTAGAGTGGTGTCCCGCTAACGGGAAATGAAAGACTAGGAGTCAGCAGCCCAGAAGGCAGTGGCGGCGGCATAGGGGGCAATACACTGGGCTGCGTAGCAAAGGGCGGTAGAGTGACTTGCGACGTATTAGCCCCTAGTGTGGCGGCCTCTGGTAAGCGATTTTGTTCAGCCGGAGTTAGCTCGACGAGGCCGACGGTTCGTTGCTGTTGGTCTGCCACTGGTCTCGAAAAAGCATGTAATCTAGGTAAGGTGGCCCAAAGTAAACCGTGAAAACCTAGGGAAGCTAAGACTGCCATCCCAATCGGCTGGCGTAACATTTGAGGTAGGGTGGTGATTGGGGACGTATAGGACATAGCAGGTATTACACTCCTCTCAGTCATAGCAAGCTGGCAATTCTTTCCTGAGGCGATATTAGCTTACGCCACATTCTCAAGCCAAAAACATTCCGCTTTCGATATTAGCGAATCCTCACACTTCTACGTCTTTTACCTGCACAATCAGGATTGAGAAGTAAGGCATACAAGCCAAAAGCCAAAATTTTAAGATGCCGTTACCCTGTGTTATTCTGCCCGGATATTTAGAAAGCGCGATCGCCTACCGTGAATTAGAGCAATCTCTACAGCAACTGGGTTTTCCCACGGTAACGGTACCACTACGTCGCCGCGACTGGTTGCCAACCTTGGGAGGAAGACCGATTACGCCAATCGTGCAGCAGCTTGACCTGACGGTGAAGCAGGTATTACAGCAGTATGATGCGGCTCAGATTAATTTGATTGGTCATTCAGCTGGTGGCTGGATTTCCCGCATCTACCTGGGCGAAAAGCCTTACTGGGGTCGTGGTGCTGTGTCTCCGGTTGGTCCTTGGCAGGCTCATACCGATGTCGCTGTTCTGGTCACGCTAGGGACACCTCATGTTAGTCAGGAGCGCTGGACGCGGTGGAACCTTGATTTTGTCAACAACAACTACCCTGGAGCTTTCTACCAGGATGTCCGTTATGTTTGTGTTGCTGGTAAAACCATTTATGGCGATCGCCGTCGGGGCAGTTGGTTGGCTTACAGCAGCTACAGGTTGACCTGCGGCCAAGGTAATTGCTGGGGAGATGGCATCACGCCAGTGACAGCAGCTCACTTAGCAGGAGCGGAGAATTTGGTGATTGAAGGAGTGAAGCATTCCCCAAGATCATCGGGTATTTGGTATGGTTCATTACAGGTATTGCCAGCCTGGGTGTCATATTTGGCTTAAGGATTCAGTTTTGGATTTTGTTCGCGCCAAGGAGCCAAGGTGGGAAGCGACTTCCATCTAGCGCAAACTGCTACATTTAAAGAGAATTTATTGGTGTCTCCTTACGTCTAAGACAAATTTCAATGAACAATCCTTCATCCCCCCAAATGGATACGCCTACTGAAATCACGCCTCCAGCGTCGCCTGCTTCAACAGAACCTAAACCCAGTTACGTCAAGCTAGCAATGCGCAATATGGTGCGGAAGCGGGGTACTTCGCTGCAACATTTTGCTCTGACCACAATTGGGCTTCTGGCTTTTCTTGTAGGTCTTGCCTACCTGACTCGCTGATAAAACAATGCGGTACGGGAGATCCTTAGAGTGCAAGTTGAAGTCAGTGTGCAGAATTGTTTCGACAATTCCCACTCGGAACCCTCAGCATCAAGCCATGCTGACAGCCTGATCGCTGCCGAGACTTGGGAAGCTTGGTTTCACTGTTGGCTAGAAATCCTTCAGCCCCCCTCAGAGGGGTCAACTTACGAACTTAGCATCCGCCTGACTGATGATGCTGAAATTCAGGAACTCAATGCTCAGTACCGTCACCAAAACCGACCTACCGATGTTT
>CAXUIV010000141.1:0-9392 GCA_964250875.1 uncultured bacterium | reverse complement strand
TATGTCTTCTTCTACAATCGCACATCCATACCGTGAATCAAGAAATGATCGACAGTAGACATTTGCAGACAGCAGAACAAGAACTCTCTCAAATTTTTTCTGGAATTGACGTCCAGGTCAAGCAGAATCTCAAACGTGTACTAGGAGCGTTCCGTCAAAACCGTGTAGGGGCACACCATTTTGCTGGTGTCACAGGTTACGGTCACGACGATTTGGGGCGTCTGACTTTAGACAGAGTATTTGCCGAGGTGATGGGGGCAGAGGCGGCAGCAGTACGGGTACAGTTTGTTTCTGGCACCCATGCGATCGCCTGCGCTTTGTTTGGCGTTCTGCGTCCAGGCGACCAGATGCTGGCAGTAGCAGGTCCTCCTTACGACACCTTAGAAGAGGTGATTGGCTTACGTGGATCAGGCCAAGGTTCTCTCAGGGAATTTGGCATAGGATACCGCCAGTTAGAGCTAACCGAAGAAGGGACCGTAGACTGGAAAGCTTTAGGGCAAGCAGTCACAGACAGCACTCGATTGGTATCAATTCAGCGTTCCTGTGGTTACTCTTGGCGTCCCAGCCTATCAATTGCCGATATTGAGAAGATTATCCAGTTAGTGAAACAGCAAAACACCCAGACCGTTTGCTTTGTCGATAACTGCTACGGCGAATTCGTTGAAGACCGGGAACCGACAGCAGTGGGTGCGGATCTGATGGCTGGATCGCTGATTAAAAACCCTGGAGGCACCATCGTCCCAGCTGGTGGTTATGTTGCTGGTCGAGCCGATTTAGTCGAGGCAGCAACTTGCCGCCTGACTGCCCCAGGCATCGGCAGTTCTGGTGGCGCAACCTTCGACCAAAACCGTCTGCTATTTCAAGGGCTATTTCTCGCCCCCCAGATGGTGGGAGAGGCAATGAAAGGCAATCATCTCACCGCTTGTGTGTTTGATCAGTTGGGCTATCCAGTGAATCCTCAGCCGCTAGCGCCTCGTCGCGACGTCATTCAGGCAATTCGGTTGGGTTCTCCCGAAAAGCTGATTGCCTTTTGCCGAGCCATTCAGCAACATTCGCCCGTCGGTTCTTATCTTGACCCAGTTCCAGCCGCGATGCCCGGTTATGAGAGCCAGCTGGTGATGGCAGGCGGCACGTTTATCGACGGCAGCACTTCGGAGTTCTCGGCTGATGGGCCATTGCGGGAACCTTATGTGGTTTTTTGTCAGGGGGGAACGCATTGGACTCATGTAGCGATCGCTCTGGAGGCTGCGATTGACGTTGTGGGAGTGTGTTGAGGGAAGGATAAGAGGGGAAGGATAAGAATAAGCTCTCGCATTAGCGTAGCGAAGCCGAAGGCGTTAGGCGCAAAGACGCAAAGGTTGTTTATGACTAAAAATGAGATCGCTAAGGAGGTTGTTGATGCTGCTTATCAGATTCATACTAGGTTGGGACCGGGTTTGCTTGAGTCGGTGTATGAAGCGGTCCTGGCTTATGAGTTGGAGAAGCGAGGACTTCGGGTAGAGCCGCAAAAAGCTATACCAGTTGTTTATGAAAGCGTGAAGTTGGAGGTCGGCTTTCGAGCAGATCTCATAGTTGAAGATAAGGTGATTGTCGAACTCAAATCCTTGGAAGCAATCGCACCTACACACAAAAAGCAGCTACTAACCCACATCCGTCTCGCCGACAAGAAACTTGGCCTACTCATCAACTTCGGCTCAGAACTCATCAAGAATGGCATCACCCGAATTGTCAACAACCTATAAACCCCACTTCCCTCCCTCACCTCCCTCCTTTGCTCCCTTCCTTCGCGCCTTTGCGCCTAACGCCTTCGGCTTCGCTACGCTAATGCGAGAGCCATTCTTAAGCCTCCGGCAACCGATACTGCCCCACAATCCGCTTCGCAAACTCCGGCACATGCGCATCCAACTTCTCCGGATGATGCCGCTTCACATACAGATAATTTCGAGTGAAATGCGAATCAATCGAGAACCGAGCATACTCCAAGCCCTTAGGACCAATTCTTTCAATCACCACACCCATCAACTGCGCTGCCCACATCGGCAGAGTCACACCCTTATCGTAGGCAGGAATACTCTGTTGTACCGCTGCGTGGCGATCGCCTTTGGACGTCACTGGCTGAGTTTCCAACTGGTCCTGCACATATTCCAACATCTCCTGACCTGTATCGTTCCTCACTACAATCCACTGCCAGCCAAAGGGTGCGCCCATGTAGCCCACCACCAGATCTGCTAGGGAATTTACGTAATCAAAGCAACTCATGCAGGAAGGAGCAAAGACATCCTTCAGTTGATTTGTCTTAAGGCCGAAGAATGGCACTGTCTCTGAAGAACCATCTTCGTGCTTAAAGTGGACCCGGAAGTCCTGCATGAACTCATAATGTACGACTGTTTCTGGGGACCGACTGGTCGTCTCCAGAAATTTTTGCAGCCCAGCACGGTTCACGTTATCGACGCAGGGCGTCCCCAAAACGTAGAGCTTTTCTAAGCCCAACTGTTTTTCTACAGCTCGTAGCGCCTGAATCTGGCAACCGACCCCAATAACCAGCAGCCGCCGCATCCCAGATTGTTCAACCTGCTCTAGTACAGAAAGGTTAGGCGACAAAGTTGGCTTATTGACCCGAGCTGCCAAAACCTCTTCTGGAGTGCGGGCAATGATTGGCATGGGCTGAAAGCGGTCTTCTTGGGTATTTTGGACACAAACGACACCTTCAACCAGCCCACGATTCAGCATTTCAATGGCGATCGTGCTGACAATGCCTGTCCACTGTGCCCCCTCAATTGGCTCAGCCTTGCGGGCTGCCATCATGGATTGGTTAACACCAAAGTACCAATCGTTGGAGTCATCCAGGTCACGACTGCGACCATGCGTTTGTTCTTCTAGTTCAGCAATCTGCTGGTTCAAGAAAGCACAAGCCTCTTTGACATAATGCACGTAGTATGTGTCGCATAGCCCACACTCACTGCACAACTCCTTGGCTGGGCGACGACTGGACGGTTTAAGCGCTCTGGCTTTTTTGTGCTTAGCGGGATTTACAGATGTCATTGTAAATTTTTGGTTTTAAGCTGAGATACTCACAATACAACAGAGGTCGGTACGACGTGACCATGCAAGCGTGTTCAAGTTCTGAAAACTCACTTTATCTTAATTTAGCGTCTCTGCACCTCTGCGCGAACTCCAAAATGTTGCTGCCAAATTGCAAGATGTAATCATTACATCTTATGCAAGTTGGCTTTTAATAGAATGGATTTCAAGTATTTAAACTTACTCGGTGCGCCAACTTTTAAAATGGCTAATCTGCGTAGGTTGAACATACCTTATTTAGCAAGTTTAAATAGTGTCACTCAAGCTGCACTTTACACCAGTTTCTCTGCTAGATTTAGTTAAGTAACCACAGATTAATCTTTTAGGAAAACTGATGTCTCAGTGTACCTAACTCTCTAGAAGTGAGCAGTAGAGGTCTCTGGCGGTGCTTTTGCATTTAACAATAAGCCTTACTAAAGATGCCAACTTCATCAAAACTTTAAACAATGCCTTGATTTTACTTTTTTTTGACCAAGAATAGAAGTAGCGATCAAGCAGAGCTGGGAATTGGGTTATAAAAATACTTTATATCGGCTCAACAAATTCAACTAGTAGTCAGTAGAAATAACGACTTCAATCTCTAGTTGGGGATCTCACAAAACATTTACAAGCTACTTGGTAGACTAAATGGGGATCAGCAGTTAGAGTAGAAGTTTGGAACCTAAGTAACTTTGATCAAGAATTAAGGCAATCGGAATAAGGTAACGCCCTCTCCATAGGTTGAGGATTAATTGTGAGCATTAGGGGTGCATCTGTGGCTAAAAACAAACTAGTAAGATTGGAGTAATCGATGAAAATAGAGCCACTGAGAACAGAACACTATGTCCAACAAGAGGCATGGAAAGCATTAGAAGATTCAATCATCTATTATCAAGGACGTCCAGTTGGAACGGTAGCAGCTTGTGATGGTTCTGTGGAGGCACTCAATTATGATCAGTGCTTTGTCCGCGATTTCATCTCTTCAGCGCTGGTTTTTCTAATTAAGGGTAAGACAGAAATTGTCCGCAATTTCCTTGAAGTAACTTTAGAGCTACAGCCTAAGGAAAGAAATTTAGATTATGCTCATGCTGGTCGAGGTCTAATACCAGCTAGCTTCAAGGTTGAGACAGTCAATGGGCAAGAACGTCTAAAAGCAGATTTCGGTGAACACGCGATCGCCAGAGTCACGCCTGTTGATTCCTGTCTTTGGTGGACTATTCTATTACGTGCTTATGTGATGGCAACTGGAGACACTGGGTTAGCCCATCACCCTGACTTCCAAAAGGGAATTAGACTCATTTTGGAACTTTGTTTAGTGTCTCGATTTGACATGTACCCAACGCTGTTAGTTCCGGATGGAGCCTGCATGATAGATCGGCGTATGGGCATCTCTGGTCATCCTTTGGAAATTCAATCTCTATTCTACGCTGCCCTACGAGCTGCTCGCGAGCTACTTTTAGTTGAGGGAAATCAAGATATTATTCAAGCGGTTAATGACCGATTACTGCGTCTGGGTGAACACATTCGCGAACATTATTGGCTGGATATTGATCGTCTAAATGTGATCTACCGCTACCAGGTGGAACAGTACGGAGAGACAGCTCTTAATCAGTTTAATCTATATTCAGATTCCATTCCCTATCATCGGCTGGACAAGTGGCTGCCAGAAGAAGGTGGTTATCTAGCAGGAAATCTTGGCCCGTCGCAGCTAGACTGTCGCTTCTTTTCACTAGGAAACTTGATGGCGATCAATTCTTCTCTAGCCAGTCCTCAACAGTCTCTAGCAATTATGAACTTAATTGAAGACCGCTGGGATGACTTGGTGGGGAACATGCCAATGAAAATTTGTTTTCCAGCCTTAGAAGACCCAGAATATAAAATATTGACTGGTTGCGATCCTAAAAATAAACCTTGGTCGTACCATAACGGCGGCAGTTGGCCCGTTTTAATGTGGATGTTGGCAGCTGCTGCTCAAAAAACGGGTAGAACGAATCTTGGACACAGAGCAATTGAGATTGCTCAAAGACGATTGAGTGAAGATGAGTGGCCAGAATATTATGATGGTACGCATGGGCGACTGATTGGTAAAGAGGCGAGGAGATATCAAACCTGGACGATTGCTGGATTTTTGTTGGCACAGGAGTTAATGGATAATCCGAACCATCTAGCGCTCGTTAGTTTTGATGAAGAACCTGAAATGCGTACTCATCGCTCCCGCGAGTTTACTAAGCTGAGTCTTGCTGAACCATCGATGTCGAGCTAATTTGTTATTTGTGATTAACCGTTGTCCCATAACTATTTATGGGGCACGGGGCATAGGGCATGGAAGAATTTCTAAGCCGTTAGTTTTAAGAAGACTTAAGAATTTTCAATAAAGCTTCCCTATATATTTTTCTGCCATCAGCGTTCAAATGAACGCCATCAGTCGTTAAGTCTTCCCTCAAAGCTTTACCGCTATATAGCTGTTGCATACCTTCGCTCGAAACTAAAACCTTATTAGCTACAGCAGCCTGACGGATGAGCGTATTAATCTCCTCTACTTTATCAATTGGACCTGCCATCTGTAGATCATGACTAGCGGCAACGGTTGAATAAAAAGCGGGAATTAAAATTACACGGTTAGCCCCCAGCTTTTCTCTTACTAGGGCAACTATCTCCTGTATATTTTTGCTTAGTTGCGTGTTCGTAACGCGGTAATCGGCATCATTTGTGCCGATCGCGATCACGACTCTATTGCATCTTACCTCTACACCCGTTAGAGTTTTGAGCTGTTGTAGGAGTGATATGGTACTCACTCCGGGTAGGGCAAAGTTAAAAGTCCTGTCACCAAGGGTATTGCCAAGACCAGAAGATATAGAATCACCAAACAAACAGACATCATATTTGCTTCTTTGAGCAACAATACTTTGGTACTTGACTTCATCTAGCCACCAGGACTGGGAGCTTAGGGTATCGGTGGGTAAGTCTAGAGCGTTAGCGTTCGTTAGCACCAAAAATCTGCCCAGGTAGCCCATCTTATTTGTAAAAAATAAAAGTGCCAAAAGCAGAAGTAAATTGAGCGTGATCGAGATTCCTATCAGCAAGTTTTTCATACGTAACAAATTATATACCGTGGCTTTTACCTATTACATAGTGGCGACGGAAGAATCGGGAGAGAGAGGACTCTTCCAAAGATAAATAAATTGGGCGACCATGAGGACAGGTGCGGGGATTGCGGGTGCGCTGCCATTGGTCTAATAAAGTCTGCATTTCTGGCAGAGTAAGGGATGTACCGTTGCGGATAGCGCTGCGGCAGGCAGTGGCAACTTGAGCAGACTGTAAATCACCACCCCAACTAAGTTCTAAAAGTGCTTCCACACAGTCATCTCGATGCAGCAAAGGGGCTGGCACCATGCGCACTGCCCACAAATCTTCGCCAAAAGGTTCCACCTCCAAACCTATGCGTTGAAGCTGCGATCGCTGAGCTAAAGACAAACGGTTGAGAATTGCTGGGAGTTTAAGGGGCACGAGCTGCCAGTGGTCGCATATTTGCTCATACAAAACTCGCTCGTGGGCAATGTGCTGCTCTACTAACCATAAGCCAGCTGGGTGTTCCGCCAGAATATAGGTGTTGTGGACTTGAGCGATCGCTTTTAGTAAGTGCGGAGTTCGGAGTTCGGAGTTCGGAGTTTGGAGTTGAGGGTGAGTGTTGTTACTGTCGGTTTGTATTATTTCTGTTTCAAGAGGAAGTGATTGAATTGAGCGACTTGTAGTGTAGCCGCTCTGAGCTTCTGCTGCTTTGAGTAGTTTGCTCACTCGCTCAATGTGGACTGCTTCTGGAAGATTAGCAGAGCTGATACGCAAGGCTTGCTCAATTGCTGATGCGACCTTCTCTTGCCAGTAGCTCAACTGATGCAGATAAATCTCCGTTTTGGCAGGATGGCGATTCCAGTTGATTTGATCTGGAGCAACCCGTAGATGGAGAAAACACACAGGATAGCGATCGCGCGGTAAGGTCCGCGACAAAGCAGCTAGGACCGTTTGCTCTAGCTGCGGCAGCTTTACCATCCGTCCATTCACAGCTATGCGCAGCCAATCAGGACGGTGACGATGGCAGCGATCAGGGAGACCAAGTACCAACTGGAGTGAGGAGGGAGGAGTGAGTTTCGGTAGGGAGTCGGGGGGAGATTGATTCTCCTTAAATTCCGTGGAGATTAATTCTCCTTGAGAGCTAGCGTTCAGAAGTGAGGAGTCAACTTGAGGCAGGGATACTTCTACCTCTAAATGTTGCAAGTCACTTGGGTGGACTTGACGCAAGATCTGTGGTAGCAGTTGCTGCGTCGTCGCTCCTGGACTAAGGGTAAACCAGTCTTGATCGTTCTGCTGTACCTGCCAGATCACATGGGGATGACATAGGGCAATTTGTTGAATCATCGCTTGCACTGCTTTCATTTGCTGTGTCAGCGGGGGTAATCCCCGACGACGCGCAGGCCAGTTCCCAAATAAATTAGAGACCGTGACGACCGTACCGGGTGCCAGGGCGATGGATTCTAGCTGTGTTGGTTCACCGTTGGCATCACAAACAATCCGCCAACCCTCACCTGGTTTGGGGGGGCGAGGACGACTCAAAATTTCTAGCTCTGCTAGCTGAGCTAAACTGTGCAATGCCTCACCGCGAAATCCTAAACTCGTGATCTTCCAGAGATCTTCACAACTACTGATTTTACTGGTGCTATGAGGCGTTGCTGCCTGCTGCAAATCTGGAATCTTCATCCCACAGCCGTTGTCAGCTACCCGCACCCGCCAATGTTCCGGCCACAGTGAAACCACGATCCTGGTGGCCCCAGCATCAAGAGAATTTTCTACAAGTTCCCGCACTACAGCCGCCAACGAGTCAATCACCTCACCGGCTGCAATGAGATGCACAACTTCTGAAGGTAAAGGTTGAATACAAGATGCCATAAGATCCAGTTTAGGCCAAACAGCTATGGCAATTTTGGAGTTTAAATTGACAAACTTTTATAGTACAACTCTTTCCAAAGAGGGAAATGTTTAACGTTCATCCTAAAGAAAGATCGTTTGCACCTGTATTCCCTGGTACATTTCGGTTGATGTCGGAAACAAGGAATCAGCATGGACAAAGATAATCTCCTGGATGGCGTTATTCCACCCCAGCCACCAATAACATCCCAGTCTGACGTTAACGAACTTAAGTCTCGGCTAGAGTGGGGAGAGCCAGCTTTTACAATTCTTGATGTCCGCGATCGCGATGCTTACAATGACTCTCATATCATGGGAGCCATGCCCATGCCCAAAGATGAACTGGTAGAGAGAGCAAAATCTAGCCTTGAGTTTGTCCGAGATATCTATATATACGGTGAAACTGAAGCGGAGACAGCTCAAGTCGCACAACAACTCCGGGCCGCTGGTTTTGAAAAAGTCTCAGAGCTAAAAGGCGGTCTCCCAGCTTGGAAGGCAGTCGCTGGCCCAACAGAAGGCAGAATAGATTCCCAAGCTCCTCCAGAAGGTGCAGATGCCTACAACGTTGTCTCTCGGCTACAGCAGCACACAGAATCTCAGAAAACGTTTAGAGAATAAATCTCTTGCACAAATAGACTCTTACTGGCAACAGTGAGTGGTCCCTCAAAACCATAAAAATACGATCCCACCTCTGGAAGTCTTTAGGGGTGGGATATTCAATTCTTGGCTTCGCTTAACTAGAGTCCAAACTCCTCTTCGCGCCTTTCGCGAGAGCAAATTCTTCTATCTCTCATAAAACTTACACAAAAGTTTGCAAACTTTAAAATTAATTGTTACATTGCAAGAAACGTAATGAAAGGTTGTCGCTATATATGCATAACTTCTTAGGTGTTATTCCCACTCCACCCCCTCTAGAAGCAAAGTCTCGCGTTTGTGACCTCAAAGCGCGTCTTGACTGGGGCGAACCGGCGCTGACAATTATCGATGTTCGCGATCGCAGCGAGTTCAACATCAGTCACATCATGGGGGCAATTCCTATGCCTGTAAACGAACTAGTAGACCGGGCATTAGCTAGCCTTGAGCATAGTCGCGATATCTATATATATGCGGAAACTGATGAAGAGACAGCTGAGGCGGCGGCTCAACTGCGTACAGCTGGATATCAAAATGTTTCTGAACTCCGAGGTGGTGTTGCCGCTTGGAAAGCTGTTGGCTACCCAGTTGATTCGATTCTCTAGCGCTGAGAAACTTGAAGACGCTCAGCAATCAATGCTCAAACAGATCCTTAAACTGCAATATATCTAGAGAGACTAATGTAGGCAGACACTGAAAGCACTGCTGGGCTAGTTCCCATCTCTCTTCTCGTTTCAGCA
>CAXUIV010000140.1:2592-9396 GCA_964250875.1 uncultured bacterium | reverse complement strand
TAAATCTTGTATCCCGTCAAGGAGGTGAAATAGTTATGGGTAGAACGTTAGAAGACAAGCAGGCTTTAGTTACTGAACTGAAGCAAACTCTGAGTCAGTCTCAGCTAACAATCGTGGTTGAATACCAAGGGCTGTCTGTTGCGGAGATTACAGATCTGCGACGACGGATGAGTCCAAGCGGTACCGTCTGTAAAATCACGAAAAATACGCTGATGGGGATTGCCGTTGATGGCGATGCCACCTGGCAGCCAATGACAGAGTTCCTCAAAGGTTCTTCTGTATTTCTGCTCGTTCAGGACGACCTGAAGGCTGCGGTTAAAGCTTACCAGGAGTTTCAAAGAGCTACCAAGAAGACAGAACTTCGCGGTGGCGTGATGGAAGGGAGAGCTTTGACAGAAGAAGATGTCAAGGCACTGACTGAGCTACCTTCCAAACCAGAACTCATGGCTCGCTTGGCTGGAGGTCTCAAAGCCATCTCCACCAAACTGGCAGTGGGTCTAAACGCCGTGCCGACACAGGTAGCGGTAGGTATCAACGAAGTGCCCGGATCACTGGTGCGAGCCATCAAAGCCGTATCCGAGCAAGAGCCTCAATCTGCCTCAGAGTAAAGAGTAATTTTTCCCCCTAGTCGTTTGTTGTTTGTTGTTCGTACAAACAACCAATAACCAACAACACGAAGTTTGTTCACCATTCATTAATCATTGGAGTCTATTCATGTCTGTCAAAACTGACGAAATCTTGGAACAGCTAAAATCTTTGTCCTTGCTGGAAGCCTCTGAGTTGGTCAAGCAAATCGAGGATGCTTTCGGCGTGAGTGCTGCCGCGCCCGTTGGGGGTGGCATGATGATGATGCCTGGCGCTGCCCCTACTGCCGCTGCCCCAGTTGAAGAAGTAGAAGAGCAAACCGAATTTAACGTGATGTTGGAGGAAGTCCCAGCAGACAAGAAGATTGCCATTCTTAAAGTCGTGCGGACTTTAACAGGTCTAGGTTTGAAGGAAGCAAAGGATTTGGTCGAAGCTGCGCCTAAGGCAGTTAAGGAAGCTGTTGCCAAAGATGCAGCTGAAGACGCGAAGAAGCAACTAGAGGAAGCAGGCGCAAAAGTGTCTATTAAGTAGTTACAGTTTGCCTATTTGATGTAGAGACGTTACATGTAACGTCTCTATAGATTGAATCGCTTGTGTTTACAACTCAAATAGAACTGTATCAACCGCATTTTTGAGCGCCGACCGGATCAAAGTCGTGTAGATTGGCATCCCAGACGCTGATATAAATAGAATTGCAGCTCTGGCGCACAATCATGCCTTTCAAGGAATCTTGAGTGAAAGTGTAATAGCTTTTCCCACCCTGTTGCACTTGTTGGAGTCCTTGCTTAATCTCCTCAGTAGCTCCGCCGTCTAACATTTTGTTTAGCGTAGTCGAAACGATCTGTGGGTCTGCTGTTCGGGCAAAGCCTGCTTCTGTCTCGCGAATTCGTCCAGCTTGGTCATACAAGTAGCCTAAATCGACCTGATCCGGTACCGCGTTTTTATACAGTACAGCGCGGGTATGACCCCAAGCGCCCTTAGAATCCTTGTCTGGCTTGCCAAGTGCTGCTTCTACGGTGGTTCTAGCTGTGCCTGTGGGAAATGTTTGAACGCTGCTAGGAGCAGTGCTAGTTTTATTTGGATTATTATCTTGCCCATTATCTTGCCCAGGTGGCGATGTGGCTGGAGGTGTCTGGGCGGTAGGACTTTCACTGTTCTGTGGCGGTGTCGCTGGAGGTGAAGGAGCCTGAGTCGCTACAGGAGGGATTGTAACAGGTACTGAGGCTATGGGAGGCTCTGAGGGAGTGGACTCCGCCGATGATTGGGGAGATGGTTGGGAAGACGGTAATGTAGTGACTGGCGTTGGATCTGACTGATGTCGGACGACGACTACGGCAGTAGCAGAGAGTACAGCCGCTAACACGCCTACAATGATAGCTTTCTGCCTTTGGTGCTGTGGTGGATTGATGACGGCAGCAGGCTGTGATGATCCCGGCTGTGGCGGCTGAGGCATCCTGACGGCTTTGGGTGATACGGCAACTGTGGCGACACCAGTTGCTGGCGGCGGCGAAGGGATGGCAGCATGCTGCAAGTCATTCAGCATCTTTTGGGCTGTGGTGTAGCGATCGCCTGCGTAAGGCTGGATTGCTCGGTCGAGAACCGCTGCTAGATTAGAGCTAATGTTCACAGCTTGTTGTTGCCACAGAATCTTACCCGTCTGTGGGTCTGTCGGCAATTCCTGCGGCTGCTTGCCCGTGAGTAGATAAATCGCTGTTAGTGCCAAGCCGTAGAGATCGGTAGCATAAATTGGTCGCCCCACTGCCTGCTCTGGAGACATAAAACCAGGAGTTCCCACCACTAGCGACTGGTTAACATTAGGAGCATTGACCACTGTCCCCATCGTTTCCTTGACTGCACCAAAATCAATTAAAACCGGCTTACCGTTCGACTGGCGCAGAATAATATTGTCTGGTTTAACATCCCGGTGAATGATGCGTTTGCTATGGACGTAATCCAGGACGGGCAACAGACTGACTAAAATTTGGCTAACGGTCGTTTCGCCCTGTGGTCCTTCAGCTTCCACCTTCTGAGTTAGAGTTGGGCCTTGTATCCATTCTTGAACCAGGTAGAACAGCCCATCTTCGGAGAAGTAGGCGTAGAGTTTGGGGATCTGGTCACTACCCTCTCCCAATTGTTCTAAGGTTGCCGCTTCACGCTGAAACCGCTCTTGAACCATCTGGTACATCTGAGGATTATCAGTGACCGGCTTTAGCTGTTTAATCACACACCGACGGCGGGAGGGCAGGTAGGTGTCTTCTGCCAGAAAGGTTTTGCCAAACCCTCCGTCTCCTATCACCTGAATAGCTTGATAGCGGTTGTTTAACAGCTTTGTCACCATGAAAATCCAGCACCTCGCGCTCTAACCCAAATGTACACTAAGTAGATCCGCGACGATGAAGGATGACTTGTTAAGGTCGGGCATAGGGCACAGGGCAAAAGGCATGGGCAGATTGGCTGTTTACGTTCCACGACGCTTTAGCTTTATACCCGCTCATCGGCTTAGCCGCTTGCTGCATGTATAACTGTCTCACGGCTGAAACCTATTTCGGTATTGACTACTTCAAGTCGAGTAAGCCTTTTTCTTTAAGTTTGGGATTAAAGCGAATTTGCATCTGTACACCACGGGACTGTAACTCTGCTAAGATTTGCTGCTCGACTCGTCGGGCAGTATTCTTCAGCACTTTAGATTGTTCCAGTTCCTCCCCCTCAGCTTTCTCATAAACAGTTTGTTCATCAGAAGTCATCGCTGATTTGACATCTATCGATTGTGTCCATCGGGCTGCGTCGGTCGCATTTCCATCCGGTAGAGAGCCATTTTCGGCGATCCAAGCATTCTGGATGCTGTCTAGAAGAGTGCGGTTTGGTCGGTCAATGGTTTGAACTTTGAGCCAGTAGCAGCGTTGGGGTTGACGCACCAGGTGCTGCTGGAGGCTGAGATAAACATCGCGAGAATAGCCCACGAATTGCAGCACTTTTTCCCGATCAAAAATGGCGTATACTCCAATTTTTCCTGACAATTGCTCCGGTAGTTGACCACCAGCGTCAATGTAGGGAATGTCTTCCAGACTTGTCAGGGCAGAAATGTTATCAGTAGTCATCGGATCAGGTTAAATAATTGCCCTAGCTAACTTTGCGGTAGATGGCACAGAGACGGCTAGGTTTGAATACCTTAGCTTTGAACATGAAGTTGGGCGGTACGTTGATGATGGCGTAATCGCTGGATTCGTGAAATTTTTCAAACTCAGCAGGCATTCCTTTGGGCGTTGCCGTGCTGTAAGGGACAGGCTGAAACAGTAATTCTGTGAATTCTAGGTCAGTCCATTGCATCTGTTCGATAATCTGCCTCAGAAAGCCTTCACCTCTCAATAGACTGACTAGGTCTGCTTTCGCTTCAGGGTTAAGGGTGAAACTGGTATCAAAATTCTCAATGATTTTAAAAGCCATTTTACATTACTGTTCATAACTGAGGGAGGATAGGCGAAGCCGTTGCTCTGATATCCACTTTAATCAGCCTACTTGATTCTGCAACTGTCAGTTCCAGTAAGGGGGATTTGTGTTAAGAATTTTGACCACATCGCAATCCTAAGACACCTGCGAACAAACTGTAGAGACGTTACATGATAACGTCTCTACTATAGGAACGCGAGCGTTCCTTACTCAGAGCAAAGATTATTCAGCTATACGCCCAAATGCTCAAGTACGAGCAAACGCGATTTTGCTAACTGGAAATGCTGCTAACGGATTTATAGTTTGACTGTTAGGATCCACCAAGAATAGAGAATTTATTGACTCGTACCTCTTAGTAGACAGTGCGAAGAGTCGGCCAGATGGAGAGCAAGCTAGACTGTTCAAGCTACGCGCTCCATGATGACCATGACCATGGGCATGCAATTGTTGCAGCTTGCCCAACTTATTTTGGGTATCTAGCTGCACCAGATTAAAACTGCCCGACTGATCCACAGCAACTCCCAAGATCTTGCCATCTACACACCGCGTCAAATTGCCGATCCGCTCGCCCTTTACCAGGCTAGATCCAGCCTGGAAGTTAATCTGGCCAGTCTGAAGGTTAACGTATCCTACCTTGAATGGTGGCTGATGGTTGAGCTTGTTAACCAGAATGAGCAGTTTGCCATCATTGGTCCCCACTATACTATTAAGGACAAACTGCTTACCCAGTTCTGGTAGATTTAGAGTGGTTGGCGACGAACCTAAAAATATCAGGCGAACGGGGTAGCTGCCTGTGCTGCTGAGCTTGACAGAAGTGACAGCAACTACAAGCGTACCGTTAGCAAGGGAAGTGAAACCTGCCACTTGGTCACTAGGAGCCAGCGTGATGCCGTTAGTAAGGTCACTCCGATTCTTAATAATTTGAGACGCGACGTCAAAGGTCTGGAGAATAAGACCTTTGGAGCGGACACCCACACCGTAGATAAGCGAATTGGTCTGCGCCGTTGTCTTTCTTGGTAGGGCGGCGATCGCCACTGCTGTGGTGCTGGCGATCGCCAACTGAGTAAACCGGCGACGTGTAAGCTTCTGATTCATTTTTTGCACCTTGAAGTTACTAAGTTTAGGTGACTACTTAGTTGAGTTGAACCCAACTTGCTACTGATGGAACGCCGTTTCCGTCAACAATGAACAGCATGTACCAACCAGGCGGAGCAATATTCCGAGCAACACTCTGAGCAGCATTCTGAAGAATTGGCGGCAGCATAGTGTTCGACTCATTTGCCAGCAGTGTCGCAGTGAGGGTATTGTCGGTAAAATTGTTAATCTCTAGGTCTACTAGCCGCTGCTCTGTATTACAGGAATGGGTAGTAGCTGTTGCTCTAATCAGGCTCACCCACTGAATATTTCCAGCTTGTGGGGTCTGAATTTGGATAGTCTGGCCGTAGGTCAAATTACCGGGAGCGTTCTGAATTTGTGGTCGTGGACCCATAAATAGATATGGCGGACTGTATATTTCTAGATGCAGCTCCTCATTGCCCCGGTTTGGGTTTCCTCCATTTGTAAGGACTCTGCCATCTGGCAGAAGCAATGCATTTGAATGATATAAACGGGCATACTGCGCTGTCGGTGCTGGTGTCCAGGTATTTGTAGCTGGATTGTAAATTTCTGCTGTCAGGTCCGCTTGATTTCCGCCTGTCTCATACTGTCGGCTGCCACCACAGACAAATACTGTGTGATCTGGTAACAAAACGGCGCTGACGTGCTGGCGAGGAGAGAGGAGAGGCGCAGCTGCGACATAAGCTGGGTTATCGGATTTGAGATCGATGATATTTACCCGGTCAGTTGCCGGATCGCCGTCGTCTCCAGTATCAGTACCACCACCCATAACCATCACCCGTTGGTCTTGGGCTGGTGGTAACAGCACACTGGCAGCTTGATTGCCACTATAGCCATCAGTTAATTGCGGTAACATCTGGGCCGCAATCTCCTGGCCGGGTCCTGTAGGTAAGGTGAGTAGACAGGGATTCAAACCTTCATCCTCACCCATAAAGCCACCTGAGTAGAAGATTCGGCCATCCCTCAAGAGGAAAAGGTGTGCGTATTGCGGTAATCTTGTGCGCTGGCCGTCGTCTATATTCGGGTCAAAGATAGGGGTCCAAACATTTTGATTTGGGTCATAAGCTTCCGGCACGACGTTGAGGTTGCTATTTTGATCCAACCCCGACACAGCCAAGACGCGACCATCACCTAGCATTACTAGAGTCGGATACCAGCGACCAGCTGCCATTGGTTGTTGCAATGTCCACTGCTGAGCGATCGGGTCGAAGATGTTAGCTTCTGGGCTTCCTTGAAATGGATCATATTGGAGAGTACCACCTGCGACCAAGAGGCGACCATCAGGTAACAATACTTGACCGGGGCAGAAAAGATCGGTAGGGAGACCATTTTCTAAGTCTGGTATCGGTAGCCTCGTGAAGGTACCGTTGTTCATATCCCAAACCGCACTACCCGCCATGAGAAAGTCAGCACTTAAGTTCTCAGGTATGGGATTATTACTGGAACCACAGATGAAAAGAAGTTGGCCTGTGTGTAGTAAAGAAGTACTAACTGGCAGGATTGGAGATGTGTAAGGTAGTAAGTCACATGTACCACCTGGAGCGGGAGCGGCTTGGGCTATGAGTGTAGGCATTGCCGCTGAATCTTGAAGGGTAGATGTGTCATTCTGCTGATTCACTTTCGTTAAGTGCCTCCTGTTTAGAGAGTATTTATTAA
>CAXUIV010000140.1:0-2492 GCA_964250875.1 uncultured bacterium | reverse complement strand
TCATTCTGCTGATTCACTTTCGTTAAGTGCCTCCTGTTTAGAGAGTATTTATTAACTGTTATTTAATAGCTTTTAATATTTCAATCCTGTTTTATATAAGCTTGCAAGATTGAGTGTTTTTCCTTTTTTTGAAATTCTCCAGCCTGATTTTTTATTTTTACAGTTTTTTTGAGAAAATATGTATGGTTTATAGAAGCTTCATGAATTCAGCCATTTGTTCAATTTTCCATTTGAAGAGATACCGGCGTCTATAACACCTGTAAAAGTCTTGAACGCTTGTACAGAGGTGACTTCACCCACAATCCCGAAACTTCATATTTAGGTTCCATCTCTGAAATTTGCTTTGCATATTCAATCTGATTCATCAAAACTTTAAACTAAAAGGCTAAAATAAAGCTAGTTTAAATCTTTTAAAAAGGCTACGCCTATTTCGCGGAAACTTCAAACAAAAAATAAAATGAAGTGAATTTAAAGATTTGCTAAAGCTGCATCTGAATTGTAATTACAAAGAGGGGGAAACGCCAGAACTTCCTATCGCAGTTTCTAAGAATATAAAATAATACATGTACTCGCTTTCAAGCAAATTCAAGCAACATATGTAAGGGCATACAGCTAACTGTAAGCCCCTAAGATAATCTGTACTGAAGGCGACTAAAAATCTCTATGCCAACGTTTAGTTACTCAAGCACGAACGAACGTAATCTTGATCACTGGAAACTTTATAAGCTGAGTGAGCAATCCAGTGTTGGGATCTACAGCGAATAGAGAATTTATTGACTCATACCTCTTAGTAGATAGGGCGAAGATTTGGCCCGATGGAGAGCAAGCCAGACTGTTTATGCTGCGTGGCCCATCATTTGGGCTGAAGCTCAACTGTTGCAGTTCGCTCAACTTGGCCTGAACCGGGTCTAGCTGCGCTAGATTGGGGTTGCCAGACTGGTCAGTAGCGATCGCCAATATTCTGCCATCTGCACACTGGGTTACATCACCGACATCCTTGCCTCCTGCCTGGTCAAGTTCAGCAACAAAAGTAATCTGACCTGTTTGAGGATCTACCAAGCCTAGCTTGAAAGGCGGCTGACCGTTGAGCTTGTTAATCAAAACCAACAGTCCATCATCACTGGTGCTTAGCACACTATTAAGTATGAACTGCTCGCCGAGTTCTAATAGAGTCAGTGTTGTTGGTGATGGCCCCAAAAATATTAGGCGAGTGGGGTAGCTACCTGTGACGCTGAGCGTGGTAGAGGTGATGGCGACTACAAGCGTACCCTTTGCCAAAGTTGTACCGTTGACAACTGTATCCTGGCCGAGGGAAGTGAAAGCAGTCAATTGGTCATTGGAAGCCAGGGTAACGTTGCCAATGAGGTTGCTCTGGTCTTGAACGGTTAAAGACGGTAGGTCTAAGCTTTGGAGAACAAGTTTGTCAGAGCGAATACCTACACCGTAGAGCAGTGCATTGTCATACGCTGTCGCCTTTCTCGTTAGAGCAGCGAACGCTAGCACTGTAGTGCTGGCAAGGGCCAACTGAGTAAACCGGCGGCGTGTAAGCTTTTGATTCATCTTTGCACCTTGGGAGTTCCTAAGTAGATTAAGTAGTAGGCTGTATCAAGTTAATGCTGACCCTGATTTCGTTTGAGAAAATTAGATAGATTTAGCACTCTAGAACTTTGATGTTGACTTGGCTGTTGACAGTCGAGACAAAACACAATCAACGGCGAACTATAAACATTGAGAGCTACTTCAGTGGGTCTACCTCTGGCAGATTGAATAAATTGAATCTAGCTCGCTACTGACAGTACGCCATTCCAACCGATAACAAACGGCACACACGGATCGAGTGAGGCAGTGCTTGGTTTGTCCGTAATTGTAGCATCGAAGGTATTGCCAGCAACACAGTTGCTCAGCAAGTTCACTAAGTGTTATATCTCACCTAGAAATGGCTGGGGGCAAAATAATCTCTACTCAAGGCCGTAAAATCAGGAGATGCAACAGCCCATTTCTTCATCCATCCCCCCCTGCGCCTGGAGTCGTCCCATCGCTCTTGGCTGGGACAAGCCATACACTGTCCGCACTCCTAGTAACCTCGATGATGGCCCTTGGCATGGAATGCCTTTGGGTGGCTTTGGTGCAGGCTGCATTGGTCGCTCATCACGAGGTGATTTTAACCTTTGGCATCTTGATGGCGGAGAGCATACTTTTCAAAGCATCCCCGCTTGTCAATTCAGCATCTTTGAACAGCCAACTGGTTCAACAGCACAAGCTTACGCTCTGTGTACCGAACCCCCGCCCGGTAGCGCCTTGTCTCATTGGCAGTGGTATCCGGCTTCAAAATCCGAAATCCATGCCACTGGCACCTATCACGCCCTTTATCCCCGGAGCTGGTTTGTCTACAAGAGCGTATTCCAAGCAGATCTGACCTGCGAACAGTTTTCTCCGATTTGGGCTGAGAACTACCAGGAAACAAGCTACCCAGTAGCAGTTTTTGTTTGGAC
>CAXUIV010000139.1:0-9399 GCA_964250875.1 uncultured bacterium | reverse complement strand
CGACTGCGCAATCTTGCCGTTGCTTACGATATGACTGATTATGGTAAGTATCGCTACGGGATGTTTGAGAATGCCGGTCACTGGTTTCCTGGTGTTAAAGGTAATCGCTGTACTCAGTGCGGCGACTGCCTACCTCGTTGTCCCGAACTTCTAGACATTCCAGCTCTGCTACAGGACACCCATAACAGACTCAAGGGGCCAGATCGTCGTCGGCTATGGGCCTAAGCCAATAAGATGGGGTGATGGGGAGGGATTAACAAATGCGACGATTACTACTGTGTGTGTGCTGGAGTGTTTGCTTCCTGCCAATTCGAGCGTTAGCTGCACCGACATCAGCACCACTGCCTGCAACGGCGTCTCCTCCAGAGCAGTTGCAGCCAGGTAAGTGTGAGGATAAAAGAACTGCGATCGCAGCTACCAATACGGTCTTACCGCTCAACAATAATATTCCCAGCCTTTGGTTGACCAGAATAATATTTGAGGCAAAAGAAAAGTTTGAGGGTCGCCTTGTAGATAACTGGTTGGTCTGTCTAGCCAACAGCACGACATCTGGACGGATAGATTTGGTTGTGAACCCGCAAAGCTGGAGCATTCTTGACTACATAGAGCGCTACGATTTTGTTAATCGGTTTGGCTATCAGGCCAAAGATTACGGGTACAACGTTGTAGTTTTTGATAACCAAGAGCGCCGGGAGAAACCTTTAGCAGCCTACACCTGTAACTTTGGTGAGACTCCACGTGTGTGCAGTGTTGAACTGCAAGTTAGAGGTAAGGCGCGTGTGCGGGGGGCAGTTCCCTCGAACTCTCAATAGCGAATAGCCTTCCACAAGGACGCATACTGCTGAATTGTCGCCTTGGGCAGAGGCAGCAAAAATTCATTGCGCTGAAAAGTTTGCGGATCGCTGAGCAGCAAGCTTCGTAGTTCAGCTTGGATGTCAGCAAGACCAAGGTCCGTTGGAATCACAGAAGTCGCTTTACTCAGGAGAGAAATTTGCTCTTGGATCTTTGGTTGCCAACAAAAGTCAATCCACTGCTCTAACAAAGGACCCTTTAGAGCGCCATTAACGGCACTGGCTGGATGAACCCACAAATCTGTCCACATTGCAGTTCCAGCGTGGGGGACGACTGCTCGAATTTGGTCGTTCTTTTGAACAATGGGTAGCACGTCGGATGACCAACCTACAGCTAGCCAGGTATCTCCCATTAAGAGGGGCTGTAGATAATTATTGGAACTGTAGAACTTAACCTGCTGGCTGAGACCACGGAGTTCTCTTGCCAAAACTGGAATATCAAGATGCTCGGTGTTGTAGGAATGGCCTAGTTTTTTTAACGTCAAACCAATAACTTCCCGTGGCTGATCTAGCAAAGAGATGCGATCGCGTAGTTCTGGACGCCACAAATCACTCCAATCGCTTGGTATCCAACCTAGAGACTGGAATTTGTCGCGGTTGTAGGCAATAACTGTACTACCCCAACGGTAGGGAGCAGCCCAGACTTTTCCCTGGGCGTCCAGCTGACCTTGATCGTCACGCCTCACCAGTTCCTGCCAGCGCTTCGGTAGGTGCTGCCATTGCTTCAGTTGGGCTATATCCAGCGGTTGAATCAGTTTTTGCTGAATTGCCGATGCTAGCCAGTAATCTCCCATTGTCACCAAGTCTGTAACGGCAGATGGTCTGGGATGAATCAGGGGAAAGGGAATTACCCAGCGCTTGTCATCTACTTTGGGCGATTTTTGCTGTCTCCAAATTTGTAACTCGGCGAATAAATCCTTCAACTGCTCAACTGAGGTGAACTCCAATACAGACGATTGCTCAAGGCTTTGACGAAATTCTTTTACCAACTGGGCGGGGATAGAACCTTTCAATACCTGGACGCGCAGCTTCGACTGGTTTTGACCACTGCAACCAGCTGCTAGTTGACTTACTGCCAATGTGGAGGCAGCGCCTAACAAAAAAGACCGTCGCTCCATAATCTCTCCTAGAAAAGGCGAAAGCGCCCCAAATCCGGGTGTAGCTTTGCTTCCCCGGATATTGGGGCAAGACAGGCGAAAGGCGAAAGGCGAAAGGGGTTGATCATTTTCATCCCTCCCTTTTCTCGTTTTTCATGGATTTTCTCCTTTTCCCTTTTCCCCTTGCCCTTTTCCCTTTCATAAAGGTTGCCGCCACTCAACGCCAAAACCAACCAAGTCGATGACGCTAGGCGGGTCTCCAACTGGAGGACGTTGATAGGTGACGATTGTGCGCAACCGTAAGTCGGGCGCAACTATACGCATCTGATCCACTGCCACAGAATTCCGGTAGTACGTGGTCATTTCTAAAGTCTGACGTGTGGGCTGGTAGGTAAAGCGGCCTGCGATCGCGCCAGCTTCTGAGTAGCCTTCATCCCGCAGATAAAACCCTTGGATAACCTCGCTAGTTGGCTCAATCGCTACCTGGGCGGCGACGGGTGGCGGCGGCACTATTGCCCCTGTTGACTCAGATACTACAGCGTAGGCTTCTGGAACAAACAAAGCCTTGAGACTCATTGATACTGTTTCGCCAGTTTCAGATCGCGTGTCAAAAGCGATCGCGAAGCCGGGACAGACTGCTTCTGACTCGGTGTTCGTTGAATCCACTTTAAGACTGCTCAAGGCAGAAGATAAAATTTGCTGCTTCTGGGCTGGGGCGATTGGCTCTACCCGAAACTTTGTGTAAGACCGTTCTACCTTTCCCTCAAGTACCGAGTGGTAGGTTCTTTCGGTTGTCCATTGCCCAGTGCAAGCGGTAAAAAACTCCTGAAATTTGAGCATTGTTTCAATTGAAAGTTGTTGGTTGTTGGTTCTTGGCTGTCTGTACTACTAATAACCCTTCGGGTTCACCAGTTCCCTACGGAAGAGCCAGTGCTGAAGGAGGGTTTCCCTCCATAGGCAACTGGTGAAGCAGCGCTGAAGACGGGTTTCCCGTCGCAGGCGACTGCTGAACCCGAAGGGCGTCGGAGACCCTCCTTCGGACTGGTTCACCAACAGCTAACAACAAGGAGGGCGGCGGCATTCCTCCCACTGCAAAAAGTGGGCTTCCTGCCGCCTTCGATAACCAAAAGTTAAATGATTCATAAGTGGAGAGGACTTAGTCAAATTGTTGCTTAACATGAGAGAAATATCAACAATAGACGCCAAGGACACAAATGGAACCACTGCAAAAACAGGTCATAACCTTGAGCCACAAAGTGGATGATCTGTATCAGGTCATTGATCGGTTGAGTGTTAAGGTGTCTGATGCTCTATCAGAGTGCCGATTAGCTCCAATTCAGGTGGTAGACAAAGCTCTAGCAGGGGAAGAAAGTGGACATTATCCAGTGCATTACCACAGCAGAGCCAATTCCGCAATGGAACACAAAGATGTCTTGACGGACGGCACTTGTTTGGACACAAATCGCCATGCAGAGAAAGAACTAACGCCAGAAATTCAGATCCAACGGCTAACGGCGCAACTGACAGCAGCCTACAACCGCATTGCGGCTCTAGAAGAGCGGCTACTCTCTACAAGAATCCACTAGCAACATAAGGATTTTCCGATGCCCCATGCCTCTAAACCAGGGTCACCACAAGTACGAGAAAGCCAAATTTATACTTCATACCTCAACTTCGTACTTATTAAAGCCTCAATTGCCTGAAGCAGTTGAGCTTGGTTCCAACCTTGAGTTAGGCAAGCCGCGATCGCACAGCCACCAGCTCCCACACCCTCCTTAACATACCCTTGCTCATAAGCCCGTAACTGGGTGTAGCGAGAGGTAGCAAAATTCAGCTGCGTAGCAAGTAGAGGTACGGACCCAACGAGTTGGGCTAATTCAACTGTACTACCAGTGGGATCTGCTGCTACCCAGCGGGTTGTTCCCACTACAACCTGTTCTGGCTCCCACATCAAAGCATATTCTCTCGTGATCGCCTGAATCAAAGCATAAACTGCCAGCATTTGAGTCCCACCGGCAAGCAGGACACCACATGTGCGACTAGCGGCGATCGCCATTCCAGCTGCCGTAATTTGCATGGGATCGCCCACTGCCGCAACCAACTGCAAAGGGTTTAGGGAACGATGAGCAGAAACATCTCCATGACCCATGCCCGCATTCTGCAAGCCCGATTGAACTAAATCCCATTTCTGGGCGTGATTGCAAACGGGATGACTGCTGTTAACTTTGCCATCTGCCGCAATGCCTAAGCCGGTTAATACAGCAAGCGCGGTTGTTGTACCTCCTACAACACACTCACCAACGATCAGGTAGCCATGTGGGATGCTTGCGGCTAACCTTTCACCCCAAATCAGCCCCTGTTCCAGTAGGTGTTTTACAGTTGTCAGTTCTAAAGCTTGGCCTTGACTCAAACATCTGGCGGTAGTTCCACCCAAATCAATTGCTGGTACCGCCGGGAGCTGAGGTAATCCACTGTTGAAGAGGTAAACCGGCAGTGAGAGCGCTTCAACTACTGCACGCGAGATTAGGACTGGAGAAGCGCCAGCCTGGAGGGGTGGTAGAGGATAGCGAGGCTGGGGTACGGGACCGTTGGCCAAAAACTCGGCATCGGCGATCGCCGTGTATTGACGAGCTTCTGGAGTTGCACCCGCAGCTGAAATCCCAGGGATCAGACAAGTGTCAGTAAACCCCAAGATGCAGGCAAACAGAGGCGAGCTAGCCTGATGCCGTCGCAACCACTGTTGTCCCTGCGCCAATTGAGTGTAAACGCGAATCACCTGGGGAGTTTTGAGTTTTGAGTTTTGAGTTCTGAATTATACTCAGACATCATTAATTTTCGTAATCTAACAAAACCTGCACCCAGTTGGGAGGCCGGGAAATTGGGTTGCCTATGCGGTCTAATAGCAACCAAGCCGCTAAGTGGACGGCGAACAAGTAAATAAAATTGTTGACAAAAACCATGGCGATCGCGATGACCTCAATCAGAGCAACACTGGGCTGACTCAGCAATCCTAGTTTGTCAAACACCCACTCCAATGAACCTGTGACTTGGTTGATCGTATAGCTCCAGATATCCTCACCCGACAACAATGACAGTAGCCAAAATCGAAAAAAGAACCCAAAAACTCCTAGCAGCGTTCCCAAGCCGATGGAAATTCCCCAAGAGGACCGACGCCGCCACGTCGCCCCCAATAATATTCCCATTAAACCATAAGGGATAACGAACAGAATGCTGCGGCTTGGTCCCATGAGTACAGCAAGCAGCAACCCAGAAACCAGGGCTGCCATTCGGGCTGCCCGATTTCCCCAACGTAGGTAAACCAGAGCAATGGGCACTGGAAAGAAGATCTGCAACACTGGGCCGAGGGGGAAGTAGTAATTGATAAACCAAATCAGGCTAGAGGCACTAGCTAAGAATGCCGTTTCCACCATTCGCAAAGGAGCAATGGCCTTTACTTGTGGAGGCAAGAAATTATGTTGCTCAATCGAGGAGCGATCGGTCAAAGATTTAACTTCAGTGACTTCAACGGACGGGCGTTCTTCTGGACGGTCTACAGGGGAATCGCTCATGCAAAATTAGCAAATCTCAATAGCAAATAATGAAAACGCTTAGTTACGGAGTTGGGAGTTCGGAGTTGAGAACAACTCTGCGCCCCGCGCCCCGCACTCCGCACTCTTCTAAACAATCATCCGTTCCAGAGCTGGAAGATCGGGAATACAAAGTGTCTCTTGAGTGCGTAGGATCAGCCCTTTTCTTTCCAACTTGGTTAACACTCGTGTGACTGTCTCCCGTGCTAGCCCACTGAGACTACTTAATTCCCTATGTGGCAAGTTAGGGATTTCCGTGCCTGTATTCCCCTTTTTACCCTGTCCCTCAGCTAAAAACAGCAAAGTGTCTGCCACTCGCGACGAACTATCGGATTCTCGCAACCGCAGTCGCCGGTTCAGCTGTCGCAGACGCCGTGCCATCAGCTGGGATAGCCGGACTCCCGCTAACGGTTCCGACTGAATCAACTGAACAAAATCCTGAGCTGGCATATTGCCAATTGCCGTAGAGGTAAGGGTGATGACGTCTGTAGATCGGGGTGCCTCGTCCAATGCTGCCATCTCACCAAATAACTCTCCCTGGCCAAGAATATTAAGCGTTACCTCTTTGCCATCTAGATTATAGGTGCGAATTTTTACCCAGCCCTCAAGGATGAAGTATACAGAACTACCCCAGTCATTCTCTAGTAGGATCACTTGATTGCTTGGGTGCGTCCGGGTAACAAGATGGGACATGGCCTGCTCCACAGCAGTTTCCGGCAGCCCCTGGAAAAAGGGAGCAGAGTAAATTAATGTATTGACTGGTGCACGGGGGGTGTAACGGTCATCCATGAAGCATCTTGTCATGAACTTTTTTTATAGATAAATAAAGCACCATCTGGACCATAGAACGGAAGTGGAGCAAATACTCATAAAACTAAAAGACGCTACGGTAGCTAGCGTTAGCAGAGCTGTTTCCTCTAATTTGCAATGGTCACACTAAAGCCGGGTGCTTGAGAAACGCTAACAAACTTCAAGCTTGGTCAAGGCTTGCCAGTAAGACAGCCACCCGTAGCTTAACAAATTGTTACTTCCTAAAGATGATTCCCGATTGGCTTGTTTTCAAGCAGCAGAGAGGTTTTGCGCTCAGGCATTTAATTTTGACTGTTTTAAGCATACCTTTTGTATTGCCGAACATTCCAATTTGATGGAACCTTCGTGGATTGAGATCTGAAACTGAAACTGAGAATGAGGCATTATTGATTAAGGAAGCTGCGCCTTAGCTCTGTGTAGCATTCGTTGTACAGTAATTTTCACAGAAGACCTGCACAGTTCTCGCCAGGGGTTCAATGAAAGTGCCTTCTCACAAGACTCAAATTCAAGCATTGCTCGCCGACATTGACGGTTTACTCGGCAAGACTGGTGGACGCATGTCCTGGGTCACATCTAACGTCGCTGAGTATCGCCAAATTTTAGAGCGGGTTCGGGGATACCTCGTCTCTTTAGATTCGGAGTTGGAGGTGCGGAGTTCGGAGTCCGCACTTCCGAGTGATGGTCTGCTTGAGGCGGGGGGGACGAGGTCAGAGGAGTATTCGTCCATTGGGAGTCAGGCCCAAGATCGGATGCTGCAAACTCTTGTGCAACAGATGGGCGATCGCTTCTCTCAACTCATGCAGCCCTTGCAAGCAGAACTGGAAATGCTTTTATCACAGCGGCAGGCGCTAGTCAAGGAGATTAGGCAGCTAGAGCTTCATCGACAGCAAGATTACTCTTTGACCCAGCAACAGGCAAACCAGCAGCAAATGATTGCTGAGTTTTTACAGGTACTTTCTAGTCATCTACAGGAGAGTTTGAAGCAGCAGTTAGCTCAGACTTTAGCTAATCTAGAAGCTCAGTTTTTAGATGAAGCTGCTACTGAGCTAACAAGTACTGCCCAGTACGTTCCAGAAGCAGTTGACCCAACTCAAGCCAGCAGTACCAGCAATAACAGTCATCACGTATCTCCACCGCTACATCCCAGCGCACGGGTTGAACAGTTGCAGTCGCTACAGAGCGAGGTAGATCGACGTATACAGTCGCTTGACTCCACAATTAATGTTGTTTTTGACACTTTACAGCGCAATGTTCAAACCTATCAGCAGTCGTTATCTCAGGCACTAGAGAAAATGCATCAGACAGGAGTGCAGGGCGAGCAGATCCTTGCCGCTCTTGTCAACCAGATAGCGCAGCAGTTAGGACAACAAGCAACTTCTTTGAATGAGTCTGGTGGGGGGACGCTGGCGTCCGGCGGCGACCCGGCAGGTCGCCCATACTTCAATCTGACCAATAGCCTACCCAAATTAGATCTGCCTTACCCAGGTTCTGAGTTGCTGAGTCAAACATCAGTGTTAGGACCCCAAACAGCAGCTTCACCATTGGGGAGAACGACTCCACCGAGTAACATCAGTAATCCTCCCAGCACTGCTGCCAACAATCCGCCTCCACACCTACCGTTGGATCTGAGTGACTTGGACTTCAGCAGTCTTGAGGCCACTGCCAGCGATATGGATGAAATCAACACGCTCATTCAGTCGGACATTCAGCCGGATCAGCCACAGGAAGCAGACGCTACGGTGGTGCATCCAGCATTAGAGCGGTCGGAGACATCAGTAGGTGAAACAGAGTCAGAACTAGACCTTATCTTGGAACAGTTGGGTCTGGACCTAACAACCACAACAGGCACTGCCGATTTAGAGACAAGACAGGCTGCTGACCAGCTGCCTCAGGACGATGTAAACGAACTCTACGAAAGCCTATTTGGCTTTAGTGGCCCAACCGTTACAGAGGAGCAAAGTAGCAGCGTTTTGCCTGCGGCAGGAGCAACCACCGCTCCACAGGCAGAGGTAGAAGCTTCTGCTCTAAACAAGTCGGACGTCTCCACGACTGACGCGGAGCAGCAAACTCAGCAACAAACTCAGCCCAACCCTCCAGCATTGTCAGCTCCCATTGCTGCCCCGATCGCAGAATCACGACCTGTTGAACAGCCAGAGAGTGCTGATACGATCTCTGCCCTGACAGATCTGCGGTGGGACACCGACTGGAGTAAGGACCAGCCAGCGCCAGCCCCACATAATTTAGAAGATCAAAGTCCAAAAGATCAAAGTCCAAACCAAAATGATCGCGCCGACATCAATGCCCCGTCGATACCTCAACCCAGCACCAGTGATGATCCCACTGAAGAAGATAGCTACACTCCCGCCTCGCCAGCGGAAAATTTGCTAGCTCCAGAAGAGTTGGAATCTGAATCGGGGCATGACATTTTGCTAGACGTCGAAATGTTGGAGCAGTTAAACGAGGATTTGTCCAACCTGGAAAGGCCGGAAAATGTAAAATTGCCCGCGACGTCTGTACAGCCAGCAGCGACAACAGCGCCACAACCCGGTTTACCCAGCAGTCCGGTTGGGAGTGCCGAGGCATCAAGCCCTCCAACTGACCCAACGATCCCCACAGTCAGTCCGGCTGCGTTGGACTCAACTCCATCAGTGTCAGACCCAACTCCAGAGGAAGCTGAAAAAAAAAAATTAACCCAGACGAACAGCCACCAAATTGAAGATCGGAATTCCTTGCTTCTCAGAGCCAGCGAAGCGAAGTCTGATAACCTTTGCGCCCCTGGTAACGCCCCTGTGAACGTCCCTGTGAGCGCTCCGCTTCGCCCACGGCTAATGCGCGAGGATCTTATATCAACTGACTCTTGGTTTTTAGGCATTGACGTTGGTACAACCGGGCTTTCAGCCGCTCTATCAAATCATTCCACTGGCGAACTCTATCCTCTCTACTGGTCAACCCACGACCATCCAGATGCAGCCTCCGCTACGCGCTCATTTCGCTTACCCTCCGTAGCGTTTCTACCAACGAGGGAGATGGGGGGCTTTGGGGTCCCCTCTGGGG
>CAXUIV010000138.1:0-9448 GCA_964250875.1 uncultured bacterium | reverse complement strand
TCGAATATTACCCTAGAAGTATGTTGCCTGACCGCCTAGATTGCTGATATGAAACCTGTCCAATTATCTCTGCTAGTGCTGCTGCTGAATACGGTTGCCTGTAACCATCTCACTGCTGATCAACAAACATCAACAGCAGCGTCGGCGTCATCTTCTCAAGTGGTGGCGCGATCGCCCGAAGCGTCCCAAACGCTCGAAGTGGCGGCATCAGGACAGTCCAAAGACTTGGTGCGGACTGAACCCCTATCGCCCACACCTATTCGCATTTCCCTCGCCAGTTTGCCAAAACCCTACGCTACTGAAAGCGCCTCCAAGGCTCCCGAAGTTGTACCCATCCCAGACAATCCCACGCTGCGTGTACCACCTGGCTTTACCGTCAACGTCTTTGCCGATGATTTAGATGCCCCACGTTGGTTAGCCTTGACTCCCAGTGGTGATGTCTTGGTGACAGAAACCAAGCAAAACCGCATTCGCCTGCTGCGCTACAACGGTGATGGCGTTGCCAACGTGCGCAAAACCTTTGCCGACGCAGAGAATGGGCTGGATATTCCCTTCGGCATGGCTTTTGCTAACGGTTCCTTCTTCCTTGGCAATACCAATGCTGTCCTCAAGTTTCCCTACACCAAAGGTCAACAGCAGCTTACCGGCACGGGCCAGAAAATTGCTGACCTGACCCCGGGTGGCTATAACCAGCATTGGACGCGCAATGTTGTTGTTTCACCGGATGGGAAACTATATGTCTCAATTGGTTCAAAATCAAACGACAGTGAAGATCCCTTGCCCCGTGCCTCCGTGCAGACCATGAACTTCGATGGTTCTAACCGGCAGACTTTTGCCTTTGGTTTGCGCAATCCAGTTGGTCTCGACTTCCAACCCCAAACTGGTCAACTTTATGCCACTGTTAACGAACGCGATGGGCTAGGTGATGATCTTGTACCGGACTACCTGACAAGCGTGCAGCCGGGAGGATTTTATGGCTGGCCTTATGCTTACCTGTCGCCGAAGAACCTTGACCCACGCCATGTAGAAAATGGAGGGAGTCCTCGCCCTGACTTGGTAGCCCGGACTCGTACCCCTGACGTGCTGTTTCAAGCTCATTCAGCTGCCTTGGGACTCCGGTTTTACAATGGCAAAACGTTTCCCGAAAAATACCGTCATGGTGCCTTTGTAGCTTTTCGTGGTTCTTGGAATCGCGATCGCGGTACTGGTTACAAGATTGTCTTTGTTCCCTTCGACGCCAATGGCCGCCCAAAAGGTTATTATGAGGATTTTCTGACTGGGTTTCTGCTCGATCCATCTGGACCAACAACTTGGGGGAGACCAGTCGGCTTGCTCGTGCTGCCCGACGGTAGTTTGCTATTTACTGAGGAGATGAATAATCGCATCTACCGCATTCAGTATCACGGTTCATAATTCTGCCTTGATAGTTTGATACTTGTGATGAACAGCAGATAAAACTAGTGGAGGAGAGGTCTATGTCTGTACTAGAGGGTTCCTGGAAGCACGATTACCTGATTAGCAACGGGATCAGGCTGCACTACGTTACCCAGGGAGAGGGACCTCTGATGCTGATGCTGCACGGGTTCCCGGAGTTTTGGTATTCGTGGCGGCATCAAATTCCAGAGTTTGCCAAGGATTTTAAAGTTGTTGCCCTTGACTTGCGGGGCTACAACGATAGCGACAAGCCAAAAGCTCAATCAGCTTACGTCATGGATGAGTTTATTAAAGACGTTGAAGGTGTGATCAAGGGGTTAGGATATGACCGTTGTGTCCTGGTTGGACATGATTGGGGAGGGGCGATCGCCTGGAGCTTTGCCTACTTCCACCCCGAAATGGTAGAGCAGTTGATCGTACTGAATCTGCCTCATCCAGCGAAGTTTGCGGAAGGTTTGCGCACTCCACAGCAGCTGCTGCGCAGTTCGTACATCTTCTTGTTTCAGCTACCGTGGCTACCAGAATTGCTCTTACAGTCGTCAGACTATCAGGCGATTGAAAATGCCTTTAAGGGTATGGCAGTTAATAAAACTGCTTTCACTCAGGCGGACATCAATGCTTACAAAGATGCTGCCGCTAAACGTGGTGCTTTAACAGCAATGCTGAACTATTACCGCAATTTCACTCAGCAGAAAGTGCTAAGTGAAGATTGGAGCGTTCTGGAAGTCCCAACTCTAATGATTTGGGGAGAGGAAGATACGGCACTGGGAAAGGAACTAACATACGGAACCGCAGCATATGTCAGAAACTTACAAATCAGGTACATTCCCAAGTGTAGTCATTGGGTGCAGCAGGAGCAACCCCAATTAGTAAATCAGTACATGCGAGAGTTTCTGGAATAGACCCGATAAACTGGATCAACCTTAAATCAAGAATCTCCCTTGTAACATCTATACAAGGGAGATCACAAATAACTAAGGTTATCTTAGTATACAATTTGCAGTAATCAAAGATCGTTTGAACTAATATAGCAATCCTAAACGAGTTCAAAATTCTCCTCTGCGCTCTCTGCGTCCACCGTAAGTTTTCTGGGAGGCAGAGCCTCACCGGAAACTTACTCTCGGCGGTTCGTTTAAAAAATTCATAAATCAAATAAGACTGCTATATGCGTGATTTATTTCGCGGTTATTACAGGCCGACAGAATCGGAGTCTGCTGATATTTGACAAAAGTGCATCTTCTCTTTTGACGCCAATGTCTTATTGCATATTTACAGCTACACCGATCCAACTCGAAAGAGATTTTTTGAGATTATAGATAAGCTGCAAGGACGAATTTGGATACCTTACCAGGTCGGTTATGAGTACCAAAATAATCGACTGAAGGTGATACTTCGAGAACTAGAGGCATACGCTGAGATTCAAAGAGTACTGGACGATAGTTTACAAAAGCTCACTCAAAGTTTGGACAAATACAGACATCACTCTTCAATTGATACAAATCAAATTATTAAAACTTTAGAAAGAGCAGTTAAGCGAGTTAAAAGTGATTTGAATAAGGCAAGTCAAGCCCATCCCGACTTACTGCAATTTGATGATGTTAGAGAAAAAATCACGGAAATTTTAGCTGAAAAGGTCGGCGATCCCTACGGTGAAGACGATTTAGAGGAAATTTTTAAAGCGGCTGAACAGCGTTTCAGCGACAAAAAACCTCCAGGCTATAAAGATGCCGCAAAATCAACATCAGCGAGATACGGAGATGCAGTGCTTTGGTTTGAATTGATTGGATATGCCAAATTGCAGGCTAAACCGCTGATCTTCGTGACAGACGACATGAAAGAAGATTGGTGGTTAGAGTACGAGGGAAAAATAATTAGCCCTAGACCAGAATTGGTGCAGGAAATGTCAGCTAAGGCTGGCGTCCAATTCTACATGTATTCTGCTGATGAATTTATGGCTTATGCGGAGGAGTTTCTGGAGCTGACGGAACAGCAAGAGGCAATAAAAGAGGCAAGAGAAATTAGGCTTCAAGATGCGGCACAACAGGGGCGAATTGGGCAATCGAGTCTTCTACGTAGCGTGGAATATGACTCTTTGAATAAAACCCTCGAAATTCATTTCCACCGTGGAGAAGTGTATCAATACATCGGCGTTCCAGCTTCAGCGTATAAGAGCTTAATCAATGCTGAATCGCACGGCAAGCATTTTCATACTTATATAAAGGGAATTTACCCTCACCGTAAGCTGAGATAAGCTTACACTCGCCGCATCAGTTCAGGTAACAAGTTGCCTGGAACTTTGGACAAGGCAAGGGTTTGTCCCTGTAGCCCTAGTTCATTATAGAAAGCACGAACTGTCTGCACTACGTAAGAGAGAGCCGTTTGATAATAATCTGGCTGGTCCTGCCATCCCTGTAAAGCCTTTAGATGGTTTTCCAGTGCTGCTTCTAGGTAAGAAGAGCGGGTTGCTTGGTCAGCAGTCCAGTGCTTATCGGTTGCCCTCTGATAGTGGGCTAGTCCGAGGTTGTTGTGAGTAGCAAACACATCAAAGCTTAATGGTCTAGCAGCGGTGAGTTGAGCAACGATGAGAGCTGTTTCATAGGTGGTAATACAGAGTTGCAGATACTCCTGCCGATCTTCGTGAGTCACCTGAGGCTGGTTTGCGAGGTGCCAGTAGGCTGTACCGAGATTATTCTGTGTAGCGGCGCAGGCGGCAGGAAGCAGATCAGGAGTCCGATACTTCAGAGCTTGGCGATAGGCGTTGATCGCCAACTGGAGGTAGTGTGCTGGCTGTTCATGTTGAGCCAGATTCCAGTAAGCTGTGCCTATGTTGTTTTGAACCATGGCGTAGTTGAGTGGTTCCTGCTCAATGCTGTAGTGAGGCAAAGCCTCTTGGTAGGCGGCGATCGCCTGCTGCAAATGCAGAATCGACTGTTGGTGTTGCGCCAGATGCCAGTGAGCAGTGCCTAAATTATTTTGGGTGGAGGCATACTTGAGGGGATCTGCCTCCATTGTGCGGTATTGCAGAGCCTCGGTGTAAGCCAACATTGCTTGCTGCCAATTTTCAACCGGGGCGAAATGGTGAGCCAAATCGCCATAAGCTGCACCCAGATTATTCTGGACTCTAGCGTAGGTTTGAGGCTGAGTTTGAGGCACAACCTGACTCAAAGCCTGCCGATAGTTCTCAATTCCAAGCTCTAGGAATGGTACCGCTTGGTCAGGGCTAGATGGATAGCGGGACAGCATCCAATAGAGTGTACCCAAGTCGTTCAAAATATCCGGTGATTGAATCGAAGGTTGAGGCAGATAGGTCATTACCTGCTCATAGGCACGGATAGCAACCAGCAAATGTTCTGGTGAAGACTCGCCTTGCTCAATGCGATCGCGGTACAAGTCACCCAAGTGCTGATAAGCAGCAGCTAAATCCGCTGGCAAGGCTCTCTGCTCGTGCAATTGCTCAATCTGCCGCAGAGCTTGACGCGGTTGAAAGTTCTGCAACACAGCATCTAGCTGAGCATTCACCTTCACTTCCAGCGATTCTTCCCCAATGCGTGCTTGAGCTGTGGTTGTTGCTAGCACTAGCTGGGTGAGTTCTTGAATTGTCTGAGATTGCCTGTTCGCATCGGTTGCTGTGGATGAGTGGGCATCTATCTTAAATGTTGGCTCTGGTAGCGTCCCATCCTCTAGTGCAGCTACGTCTGGTTCCTCATGCCTGAATTCCTCAGCCGACGGCACCTCAGTTAGCAGCACCTCCGTTGAGTGACTTTCTCCTGGTGACGACGGTGGATGTACAATTGACAGATGTAAACCGTCTAAGTCATCAAATCGTATTTGTGTAAGGTCCTCATCCAGGCTGGTTTGAATGACATTCTCCCGATGCTCCTCAGCAGAAGCAGGTTGTTTGTCTGGGTTGACAAGACCAAGATGTCTGCGATTAGCCTCGTTGGTGCTTGATGTATGCCTCGCACTCACCGTCCTACGCTTGCGCTCAAGCGCACTCGTTGAGGTGACAATTGATTGATGCTCAGATTCACCCCTAACAGGGGCCACGTTTACTGGTGTTGGTTCGCCCACAAACTCAAACACACCAGTACGCCAGCACCAAAACTCAGGTGCCGACTGTTGAATCATGTGCAACCAAGGACGCGGCAACCAAAATACTAAATTGGACTCTAAGACAGATATGTTTTGTCCAATGCCCTGAAGATATCTAAGAAATAGTCGCTGTACAGCTACAGGTTGCCGCGTTAACTGCTCAATACCCAAAACCTGAAACCCAGGCACCGGCAGGCGTCGATTACTCCGCTCCAGACCTGCTTCAATGTAAGGTGGAGGATATTTAGCTAACCACTGATTTATTTGGGCAAGTGGATTGGGATCGCTTAAGTTAAGCCTTAGACTCGCTAAACGAGGATAACCACTCGTAGTACCTTTTCCCGCCGCTACCGTTGGCTGAATCTGCTCATTTGGGTAAATTAACTCTGCCTGTAAACGGTTCGCCAACTCATTACGTAGGCTCAGGTCGTCACATACGACGACAAAGATCTGCCGACGTAACCCCAGACCTAGTGCCACTTTCAGGCGTTGATAGACTTTTTGGTTCGAAGCAGCAACTGTAGGCTGCGTCGCGTTTGTTATGAGCATGCTGGCGGAAAGGTGGGGACGGCTTAGAGGAAAGATTAAAACCAGTACAGTTTAATTCCCTCTATAATTTTACTTTTATTATTAGCCAGGTCAGGATGAATCCAGCCGTAACCCCACTTTCTAGCGGCAACCTGCGGAATGGGCATCCAAGGAACACCTTCGTCTTGCCGACAGGGCTGAGTCGCCAGTCTAAGTTCAGATATCAGCTCATGCTAGAGACGGAGAAGGCAACGAAGATTACACCACCTAGCAAAATAGTGGCGGCGATACCCCACAGGATATAGCTTCGTCGTTGCGTTTTAGTAGGGGGTGCCGCTTGGTACATTTTTGGTTCTTGAGCAAAATTGTTTAAGCGACCGCCGTCTTCAGTTGTGTATGGCATGAATTAAGCCTTGGAATTTATTTGTTGTAAATAATAGTAACAAAAAAAGTATATATACTCTCAGACTTCTAACTGCATTTTGGACTAAGGCGGGAAGCCAATGCTGTAAAACCTATTAATCACTTTAACTTATCAATCTTCACTGGTGGAAAATCAAAAGGGTAAAGATTAGTTACAAATCAAACAAAAACAGATTTTGATCGACTAGACAGCTAAGTCAGAATCGCATCCAGAAAAACTTAACATCTCTGCTAAACTTGCCGCTAACTTCCATTAACCTCTAACGACACATGAAGAACATTCCGTTTTTACCTCGTCTGCGGCAAGATCTGGTGGGAGCGGGGCGAGTAGCTGCTGTCTCGGCCCAGCGAGTTGTGCAACGGGCAAGCGAGTGTGGGACTTACCGATTAGGCTGGAGAAGCTGCTGTGAGAGAGTTGGAAGCTATTATCAAAGCGTTTGAGGAGGTCAGTCGATGCCACCAGGTAGCTGCCCTAGCCACGGTTGTCAAAGTCAGTGGCTCGACGTACCGACAGCCCGGTGCCCGGATGCTGCTGACTTCTGCTGGGCAGACGGTAGGCTCTATCAGCGGCGGTTGTTTGGAGGACGATGTTCTGGAGAGGTCCCGCGAGGTGATGGTCGAGGGAGGGGTTAGGGTAGTGCAGTACGACACGAGGGACGAGGATGATATCGTCCATGGTGTCGGGCTGGGCTGTAAGGGAGTTGTACACGTTCTGATCGAGCGCCTAATACAGCACGGCAATTCAGTAGATACGAGCCACCTCACATTTTTGTCAAAGTTACTTCACGATCGAGAACCGGGAGTTTTGGCAGCTGTGTTCCGGGTGGGAGGGCAGGTAAACTGTCAGGTTGGGGACCGTCTCATGCTGCGGCAAGATCAACCTGAAATTAATCAGATCCAGGATAACGAACTGGCAGCAAGTGTTCTTCATGACGCTCGCGGAATCCTCTATCGCCACCAGTCGGTGGTGAAGGCATACGAGTTGTCAAATGGCAGTGCCGAAGTTCTGCTCGAAGCAATCCAGCCGCCACTGCCGCTAGCGATCTTTGGGGCTGGCTACGACGCTATCCCTCTAGCACACCTAGCGAAGGCACTAGGCTGGCATGTGACGGTGGTTGATCGCCGACCGGCTTATGCAGTAGCGGAGCGATTTCCGCTGGCTGATGCTGTCATTCTTTGCCATCCAGAGGCTATCAGTGAGCATGTCCATCTAGAAAACCGCACTGTGGCTGTCGTCATGACACATAACTACCTCCACGACATCAATCTCCTCAAAGTCCTCCTACCATCACCAGTGAGGTACATCGGTGTTCTCGGTCCGCAAAGTAGAACCGAACGCTTACTTCAGGAATTACGGCACGAGGGTTTCATCCCGACTGACGAACATCTGCGCCGATTGTATGGTCCGGTTGGCCTCGATATTGGGGCCAACACGCCAGAGGAAATTGCCTTGGCCATCTTAGTCGAGATTCAGGCAGTTCTCACCAACCGCACTGGTGGATTTTTAAGAGAGCGACAGGGACCTATTCACAACCGGAGCGAGGGATAAATTAACGATGGAGCTGCGCCAGCTACAGTACTTTTTGGCTTAGGCAACGTTCACCCTGACGAGCGTTGAAAATGTCGCCAAGTCTGAATTCCGGTCTCCGGGACTGAAACAAGTTTGATGTTCATCTCTAGGTCAATGGTAAAAGTGAGTAAGGAGAGAATAAGGAGACTCCATGACCCAAGAACAACGCCTGGATCGAGTTGAGCGCATTCTGGAGACAGTTGCGACGATAACTGAGCGGCATAGCACAGCCATTGACCGACTAGAAGCGCAAATCGCCCAGACCAGTACGGAGTTTGACCGGAAGTACAACCTTCTGCTGGATGAGGCGATCGCCACCAATGACCGGATTGACCGACTGACCAGAAAGTTGACCGACTGACAGAGAAAGTTGACCGACTGACAACAACGGTGCGGAGTGTCGCCGGTTCGGGTTGCTTCCCCCGGCGAACCTCCTAGGACCAGTTGGCAACCACTGCGGCCTCAGACCGCATCGAGTTCCGCGAAGAGGTCCTGCGGATTTGGCAGTATCTATCGGATCAACATACTGGCAACGGGAGTGGGTCTTAGGAGAAAGCTAGAGCATCACTCCATTGGGTCAGGCCCAATTCTTAAACTTCGGAGAGTGGTCTTGATGTCTTAGAAACATTCGTGGGGTTGTAGAAGGCACTGCCAGGATTGAAGTAATATATGGTGACCTCTCGTCTGATGCCACGATGATGGATGCAAGGGATAAATAAAGGTGTTGATAGTATAAAATAGCACTTTGTGCTGTTAACTCTTGAACGCGCTTGGGCACCGGAGGGTGAACACCATGCAAGCTGCTGAAAAACTCTCTATCGCTTTGCCCCCCGAAATGGCAAATTTCATCCGCCAGAAGGTAAGCTCTGGTTTGTATAGCTCCAACAGCGAGATTATCCGTGAAGCCCTGCGTAGCATGATGGAACGCGAACGGCGTCTTGAGATGCTCGATACTGCCGTTGTGAGAGGGGTTGCCGATGCTGAAGCGGGGCGGGTGCAGGATATTGATGAGGTGCGGGCAGAACTGCATGGACGATTTGCCGTAGGTGAACAATCCTCTACATGAGAGTCGTCATCACGGCGGCTGCAAAGGCTGACCTAATCACCATTGGCAGTTTTATCCAGCCGCACAATCCAGAACGGGCTATAACCTTCGTCAATGAGTTATTGGATCGCTGCTACGCTCTAGCAGACATACCCCGTGCATACCCGCTTGTCCCGCGTTATGAAAGATTCAGTGTCCGACGCTGTGTGTATCGTGATTATTTAATCTTCTAACGCATCTATAAAGAATTGATCGAGGTCATTCACATTCTGCATGCCGCACGAGATTACGAAGATTTGCTCTTCCCAAACCCTTAGCTGCAAGGGATTGAACAAGCGTTTCTTTATTGCTAAGCC